>CANJBX010000018.1 GCA_947472885.1 Hyphomicrobiaceae bacterium | reverse complement strand
TTTCGCATGGCTTGGCAGATGCCGCAGGCTCGCCAAGGACTGGGAGTGCCTGAATGGAAAAGCGCTCGCGTTCTTGCGTCTCGCCTCGATCCGACTCATGGTGAGAAAGCTAAGCAATCCTGCTTGAACTTTCCGAACAGACTCTCAGCGTTATCTCGCAGGTGTTCGTAACTCTCGTATCCTTCACAGTACAGCTGAGGTGGAGCTGTACACCTTCACGTTCGTGAATCTGCCTGACGTAATTGCCTATCAAATTAGGCGCCACTCGTGCGAGAACGTGCAAGGCCGTCTCAAAGACGACGACTTCACACTTAGACTTTCTTGCGGCGGCGGCAATTTCTGATCCAATAAAGCCCGCACCTATCACAGCGACACGTTTGCCCGGTGTTAAAGCTGACCTGAGCGCTAGCGTGTCATTGATCGTGCGTAGATAGAATACCGTGGGGCCGGGCGGCAGGCCTGGGAGAATGCGTGGTCGAGCTCCCGTGGCCAACAGCAGCGCGCCATAGGGCACATGATCTCCCGTAGATAGAAGAACAGATTTTGACTGTCTATCGATCTTGAGGACGCGCGCACCTAAACAAATGTTTACGTTTGAATCCTTGTACCAAGGCACAGGCCGAACGTACGTCGATTGGATTTCCGTCCGCCCTGTCAAGAGATCCTTCGACAAAGGAGGCCGTTCGTAGGGATGATATTCTTCATCACCAATAATGGTAAGCTCGCCCGTATACCCAGCATCACGAAGCGCTCCTGCCGCGCAAGCCGCGCTTTGGCCTCCCCCGACAATCACCGCATCGTAAAGCACACTATTTTTTCCTTGAGCAAATCTGGAAGCGCTGGAACGTCGTCAACTGCCGATAGGTTCGACTGAGCACATTGGTATCCATGTTCGAGCAATCAGACCTTCAGAGCATGCTCCAAAATTACTTTGATGATGCCGGCCTGGGATATGACTTTTAGAATTAACCGACGACAGTTTTATCATTTCTAAGAATGGTTTGATCGTTTAGGATTGTTCAATAACACCGATCATGCGTGGTCAGACGATGAAAATTGAAGTGAATGGCGAGTTCTGCGAAGTTGAACTGTCCGCTGACGCCACTTTATCGTCCGTCTTGCGCGATAAGCTGAAGTTGAAGGGATTGAAAGAGGCTTGCGGGCGTGGCGAATGCGGCGCGTGCACGGTTCTGTTGGGTGGACGCCCAGTTCCCTCTTGCCTCGTATTGGCAGGGCTTGTTCGCGAGCCAGTCACAACAATTGAAGGCTTGGTAGAAGAGTTATCTGACCTTCGCGCCACTTTTGCCGAGTATGGTGGATTCCAATGTGGATTTTGCACGGCAGGCCAGCTTGTACAGTCGGCAGCAATCTTAAGAAAAGTACTGCCGCAAGAGAACGATGAGCTGGAGAAGTTTGTCCGCCATCAACTCTCGGGAAATATCTGCAGGTGCACGGGCTACACCGGCATTGTTGATGCAGTACTCAAAGTTATAAAGCAGCGCCGTTCCAACGGGGAGGGACGCACGAAATGAAAGTAGTGGGCTCTAGAGTTCCAGCGATCGACTGGAAGCAACGTACATCGGGAACGTTTGTTTACGCTGGTGACCTGGATTTTAACAATCTTTTGGTCGGTCGGATTTTGCGGTCACCGCATGCCCACGCGCGAATCCGAAAGCTTGATACAAATGCAGCGCGTGCCATGCCCGGTGTTAGGGCTGTTATCACATTTGCAGATTTTGCGCCCGGAACGCGCTATCTCCATGAAGGTAGTCCAGATCGACCCCCGCTAGCTGAGGGCGTCGTTCGATTTGTCGGGCAAGAAGTTGCGGCCGTTGCGGCGGAAACAGCAGAGCAGGCACAAGCTGCTCTCCGCGCCATCGTCGTGGAATACGACCCGCTGCCTGCGGCGCTGACCATCGATCAAGCGCTCAAAGGCGGAGCGCCGACTTTACATAAGCGACCAACCGATACGCCAAATGTATCGGCAAAGCTGAAACGCGATTGGGGTGATCCAAAGGGCGGACGTGTAGCATCTTCAAAAGTGGCAGAGGGGACTTTCTGGTTTTCTCAACAATCCCATATTTCTATGGAGGCGAGCGTTACAGTCGCGCGTTGGGATGGTGATGCAAACAAGATGCATCTTTGGACATCGACGCACGCCCCCTATTTTGTTCGCAAAGAAGTGGCTCATATTCTTTCTATCCCAATGAGCCAGGTTGTTCTTCACGAGATTGGTATTGGCGGTGGATTCGGTTCCAAAGCAAAGGTGTCCGAACACGAAGCTGTAGTGGCGGCGCTCGCCAGAGCCGCGGGTGAAACAGTGAGGATCGCGTTTACGCGTGAAGAAGAGTTTGCGTTTACGAAAACTCGTCACGGTATGAGGACCTGGATGCGGCTGCACGCTGACGCGGTTGGCCGAGTGCGAACAGTCGATGCCCATATATTGTCAGACAATGGAGCATATAATCACTCCGGTGTGTCTGTAATGATGGCCGGTTTAAAATCGCTTGGCTTGAGTTGCTATCAACCGGATGGCGTCAAAGCAGAAGCCTGGCTGGTCGATACCGCCAAGCAACCGGGTGGTCAGTTTCGTGGATACGGTGGAACGCAGGTTGCTTTTGCACTTGAAAGCTTAATGGACGATCTAGCGGAGCAATTCGGCGAAGACCCGCTTCGTTATCGCATTAAAAATGCAATTAAAGACGACACGACAACGCTGTCTGGAGCGGAAGTCGGCACGGCGCGTATCGTTGATTGTCTCGAGGCGGTTCGCACGGCAATCAACTGGGATTTTGAAAAACTCAACCGTAATTATGGATACGGCGTCGGCGTCGCCACCGGTGTGCATTCAAGCGGCGTGTATAATGCTCCCGATTCCAATCGAAGTGATGGCGCGATTGACGTTTTTAATAATGGGATGGTTAGGGTCCGGTTCGGTGGTGCAGATCCCGGAACCGGTCAAAAGACGATCCTCGCGCAAATTGCAGCAGAGGAGCTCAGTGTAGATCTGGCGAATGTAAGCGTTATGATGATCGACACTGAGCAGACCCCATTCGATATGGGCGCTTGGAGTTCACGCGGGACGCATTACGGCGGCCACGCGATACGTAAGGCCGCTAAAACGGCCGCCGAACGTCTGCGAAGGTTAGCGATTCCAATCGTTGGCGCTGAGGTCGTGAGACTGGATGACGGCTTTGCTATTGCCGGCGACAAGCGTGTCGCCATCGGCGACCTCGTTCGTCTTAGCAACGAAGCCATCGACGGAGTTTTAACAACTGAAACCAGTTACGTTGAGAACTCGGTTGTTCAGGGCGATCCCAAAACAGGGTACGGTAACGCTTCCGCCTCTTACAATTACGCGGCCCATGCTGCGCGCGTTTTCGTTGACGTTCGCACTGGGAAAGTGACTGTGCTGGACTACGTAGCAGCGCACGATGTTGGCACGCCGATAAATCCGCTATTTGTAGAAGGTCAGATTTCAGGCGGTGCCGTTATGGGCATCGGCGCCGCACTTGGCGAAGAAATGATTTGGCACGAAGGCAAACTTGTCACACCAAGTTACATGCACTACGCGCCGCCCCGGGCGGCAGATGTTCCTCGTGTTCGAAGCATCATAGTTGGCGAGAGCGATCCGAAAGGGCCATATGGTGCTAAGGCCGTCGGAGAATGCAGCATTAATCCGCCACCTGCTGCCATTGCGAATGCGGTCTACGACGCAATCGGAATTCGGATTACAAATCTTCCAATAACGCCCGACAAAATAATCAATGCGATCGCTGCGAAAGAACAACGAAAACGACACTTCGGCCTTTGGCGTCGACCAGATCGTTGGTGGATTGGGTTCGTTCGTTGGCTATACCCGCGAGGCTTATTTGCATTTCTACATAAACGACAAGTGAAGGCGGTTACTCCAAGGCTTGTTCATCATCCGCGATCACTCGAGGCGCCAGAAACGATTTCTAGTGCCATTGCTTTGTTAAACGAGAATTCCGCGATTATCGCGGGCGGGTCCGACCTGCAAATTCAGCGAAGGAACAATATCGTCGAGCCTGCGCGACTTGTATCGATAATAAATATTTCTGCCTTACAAATGATAGAGTCGGATGAAAGCGGGGGGGTGCTACTTGGGGCTGGAGTTACTTTGGCTCGTCTTGCTGAGCAACTGCAATCTTCACATCCAATGCTCGTAAATGCGATAGAGCAAATAGCGACACCTCAAATCCGTTCGATCGCAACGTTAGGTGGTAATTTAATTCAATCTAAGCGTTGCTGGTTTTATCAGAATGATTTTCCGTGTTTCAAAAGACAGGGAGGATTGGCTCCCTGCTACGCAATAACAGGCGACCATCGTTTTTACCACGCGGCGATGGGGGGGCACCGGTGTCAAGCGGTGACCCCGTCGGACACGGCAACAGCACTAGTTGCGATGGGTGCGGTTGCTATTATCGCGGGTCCCCGTGGAGAGAGGCGAGTTGACATGTCTTCTTTCTATAGTGGTCCTGGTGAAACCGTTGTCGCTAAAGATGAACTGTTAACCGGTGTTTGGCTTCCTCCCGCAAGCGCCCAGCGCAAAGGGGCCTACGAAAAGCTTCGGTTTTCGCAAGGTGACTTTGCAATCGCGTCAGTAGCGCTAACGGCGGATATTGACGCCAGCGGCATCTGGAAAAACGTGCACTTGGTCATAGGTTCGATCGGTCCTACGCCTTGGCAAGCTCAAAAAACTGAAGCCCGATTGGAAAATACGAGAGTCACGGCAAGTATCGTGCGAGCGGAGCTTGATCGCGAGTTAAACTTAGTTGCTGATCCGCTCGAACATAACGGCTGGAAGCTCGATGCAGCATGCGGTCTCGCAGAAATTATAGTTGATCGGCTAGCTAAAAACTGAACACACGCAGTGCTTTGCGAACGACTTCGCATATGCAAAGAACTATTCGCCCGCAACAATTTTCTCATAACGAGAACCATTCAAAAGTGGTTAGCTTTATTACACAAGAATGACAAAGACACGGATGAGTGCGCGTTAACGCTGGTCTGTCTCCACGTAAGGCTTGCGCACTCGAATTGAAATGGCGAAATTTCGTCCTGGATTCGGAAGGCGGGAGGCCTGAAATGAGTTCACGTGATCGAAACGTTCTGGATCGTAGGGGCTTGTTGAAAAGCGGTGCTGCAGCTGCAGCCGCATTGTCCTTGGAAGCGTTATTCGGAACATCGAGTAGTAGCGCAGCAATCATAGCGGAGCTCGAATGGTCGGCTGCCGAAGTCGTGGCAAAAATCAAAAGCCGCGCGATAACGGCAGAAGCCTACTGCAAGTTAGCTGTGAAGGCTTACGAGCAACACAAGCAGATCAATGCTATTACTTGGTTTGATGAGAGCCGCGTACTCGAAGCGGCGCGCGAAATTGACAAGGCCATTGCAAGTGGGCGCGACCCGGGAATATTGGCGGGTCTCCCCATCGTAGTTAAGGACAACATCGACACAAATGGTTTCCCGACAACGGCGGGGACGCCGGGATTAAAAGACTATCGTCCGAAAGGAAATTCGCCAGTCGTACAAGCGCTGCTGAAGCAAGGCGCGATCTTGTTTGGCAAAACTAATATGCACGAGTTGGCGCAGGGCGGGACTACAAATAATCCTACTTGGGGCCCAACACGGAATCCTTACGATACAAAGCGCATCCCGGGTGGATCTAGTGGTGGCACTGCAGCTGCCATCGCTGCACGTATTGTACCGGCCGGCCTTGGCACGGACACGCTTGGTTCAGTCCGTATTCCGGCCGCTTTTTGCGGTCTTGCCGCGCTCCGTCCATCGATTGGCCCCAATCGAGAGTACTCGCTAGACGGAGTTGTTCCGCTAAGATTGAGCATGGACACTATCGGGCCCGTTGCACGCACCGTTAGCGATGTTGCCTTATTGCACAGCGCCATCACAGGGAAGCCGATTGCTGCACCAACGTCAATTCGTGGCGTGCGGTTGGGAATCCCCGAACAATTTTATTGGCAAGATATCGATCCGGAAGTCGAACGAGTTTGTCGCGAGTCACTTAGCAAACTCAAGGATGCCGGTGCGGTCCTTGTCGACGTCGATGTCTCGTCAATTCTTGATGCGAACAAGATTCATTGGGTATTCACGGATCTACGTGGCGACCTCAGCGTCTGGGTCAAGGAACATTATCCGTCTCTGAGTTACGACGCGCTTGTGGAGAATATTAAGACAGAGCCAGTTCGAATGAACTGGAAAGCAGATCCGCCACCGGCTGCTGCCCGGGAAGCTGCGCTTGCGTCGCGAGAGCGTTTGATCGTTGCGTATCAAAAGCTTTTTGAAGCGAACTCAATTTCGGCGATAGTTTACCCGACTGAGATGACAACCGCGCTTCTCATTCGCACCGCCGGTGACTCGCCGAAAGATACGGTCGAGATTAAAGGAAAGTCATTTACTGAAGCTATTACGACAATTCGAAACACTGCGGCGACTGGTGTCTTCAACGCGCCAGGTATTACGATTCCGGTCGGACTCAGCCGTGATGGTCTTCCGGTCGGCATCGACTTCGACGGTTTAATGGGCGGAGATGTCGCATTGTTGTCTTTGGCCCGTTCAGCCGAAAATATTTTCGGAAAAATGTCGGCGCCATCTCTGGGGTGATGGCACGGTATATGCCAAGCTAAAATGTCACCGTTAAGGGGGTATCCATGAACAAGCATGCGAAGCGATTGACGAGGCGGACTTTTCTCTCGAATTCCGCAGCGGTTGGTATAGGTGCGGCATTCTATTCGCGAGCAAGCTCGCAGGCCGCTGCCGCGCTAGAAAAAACCGAATTACGTATTGGCGCCGCGATAACAGCGGCCGTCTTTCTGCCTGTTTATTTAGCAGCTAATCAAACTTGGAAAGCAGAAGGGCTCAACGCAAGTCTGGCAAGTTTCCGCGGAGATCCAGAGCTTGCCCAAGCGCTTGTGGGAGACTCGGTCGATATCGCACTTGTACCGGGAGATACTATCGTCTCCATGGTCAATGCGAAATCCGATTGCATTGGCTTCTACGCAGGCTTCAATGCTGCGGACTTCGCGTGGGTAGCGAACCCCTCTATTAAGTCGTGGAATGATACGAAGGGCACGAGTGTTGCGATCACCTCATACGGTGCGTTAACTGATCAGATCGCGCGATACATGTTGAAGAAACAAGGCTTGGCGGCGCTGACCGATGTTCAAATTATCGCAGGTGGCCCGCCAGCCAGTATGTTCCAATTACTTAAGGCAGGTCGAGCTCAGTCCGCCATTCTGGCTCCCCCGTTCGTTGCGAGAGCCAAGTCGGAAGGGTTCACTGTTCTTGGTACTCAAGCCGAAATTGTTGGCCCGCAGTGGCCCAAAGAGGTTTTCGTGGCGCGAAAGAAATTCATCGAAGAGAATCCGCGAACACTAGAAGCTCTGTTAAGAGCGCATGTGAGTGCTATCAGACTTCTAAACTCAGACTCTGCGATTGCTACATCTACACTTGTGCAGACCCTCAAATTTACGCCTGAAGTCGCTCAGGCTACTTATGAGGAAATTCGTGCTTCTTACGACGAATCAGGAAATTTGCCGCAGCCAAATAGCATGGCGTCTTTCTGGAACGTTATGAAGGAGTCAGGAAAGGTTACGGAGGCATGGCCGAATTCCGCGATCCTCGATGACAGGTTTATCCGCACATTCTCGAGCTGGGCTCCGAAGCGTTAATAAGTTTGCAGACGATGGCACAACTGGAAGTAAAAGATCTAAGCCTTTCCTATCCAGGCTCTCGTTCGGGATCGACCTTTCTTGCACTCGACAAAGTCAATGTCAGTATCGAGAAAGGAGAATTCGTAACAATCGTTGGCCCGAGTGGGTGTGGTAAAAGCACGTTACTCATGCTCGTGGCAGCGCTATTGCGTCCAACGTCAGGCGCGGTGCAGTTGAACCAGAAGGATGTAACGAAGCCAGGGCCGGATAGGGCGCTCGTATTTCAAGACTTTGCGCTTTTGCCCTGGCGGACGGTTATTAAAAACGTCGAGCTCGGCTTGGAACTAAAAAAGGTGCCTTCCGCGCAGCGCAGAAAAGAGGCGCTGAAGTATCTTGATATGGTCGAGCTCGGTAAGTTTTGTAACCATTATCCTCATCAATTGTCCGGGGGGATGCGGCAACGCGTAGGCATCGCGCGCGCGTTATCGGTCGATCCCGAAGTGCTTCTGATGGACGAGCCATTCGGTGCCCTTGATGCTCAAATCAGGCAAGTGATGGGGCTTGAACTTCTGAGGATTTGGGAACGAGAACGTAAGACGATTATATTCGTCACGCACGACATTGATGAGGCCGTGTATCTTGGTGATCGAGTTTTAGTAATGAGCGCGTCTCCTGGTCGTGTAATACAAGAGGTGAAGATATCGCTGCCTCGGCCCCGCGACTTAAGTTTGCGCAACAAAGCCGAGTTTACTGCGTATCGGGAGACGATTTGGAATCTTCTCGAAAAGCAGGTTCAAGCGAACGGGGCTTGGCGCCAGGACAGCGCTTTGTCCTGATCCATTCTCATCGTAAAGGCTGCGTTTCGTGCACCGTTCTCTCCTAGCTCATCGACTTGCCCCACTTATTGTTGGTCTCTTAAGCGTTTCACTGTTTCTGTTGATCTGGGAGATTGCCGGATCGACCGAAACCGTCAGGTCTGAACTGGTTTCATATCCGACGCAGATTCTATCGGCATTCAAGCGTTTGATCCTGTCAGGCGAACTCGCCCAAAATACACTCATCAGCCTGAGAGAGTTCGGAGAAGGATTTGCGGCGGCGATAGTGATTGGCATTGCGTGCGGGGTTGCTTTTGCACTTAGCCGCACAATTCGCTACCTTTTTGAACCGATCTTCGTTGCGCTTTACACGGCGCCAATTATCGTTTTTGTCCCTGTATTGGTAGTGTGGTTCGGTATTGGCACAACGTCTAAGTCTATCGCGGTGTTTCTCTCTGCATTTATCCCGATAGCGATCAACACAACGACGGGTATCGAAGAAATTTCAGAATCCTGGGTACGTGCATTGCGGGCATTTGGTGCGTCTAGGACACAAATTATTTTTAAGGCAATGTTGCCAGGGGCAATCCCGTCAATCATGGCTGGTATTCGCCTGGCGATCGGTCGTGGCATCGTAGTTTTAATTGCCGGCGAAATGTATGTTTCGATGTCGGGTATCGGTCGCTTAATCTCGATCTACAGCGTCGCTCCCGACGGAGTGCCCGAAATATTTGTACTCGTCGCAGTCGTTGCAACTTTTGGATACGTCTGCGTACTCCTATTTAGTTTGATCGAGAGTGGCCTCACCCCTTGGCGGAGTCACTCGTGATTTTTGAAGGCGCGTATAAGCGTAACGAACGTTTGCTGCTCGGAGCGTTGGGGCTTCTGATATTTGCAGTTTTTTGGGAGTCAGTGGTTCGTTTGGGCTATCTAAATCCGATCACCGCGAGCAGCCCATCGAGGATTGCTCAAGCCTTTGCCAGCCAATGGCATAATGGTGCAATTTTAAAGAATAGTCGCATTTTTCTATTCGAGCTGACTGTCGGATTTACGTTGGCCTTTATAGTTGGTGTGACACTTGGAATCGCCATGGGTGTAAATCGTTTGGTTGAATATGCGGCCGATCCATTCGTTTGGCTGATATATGCATCACCCACCATCGCCTTCTATCCATTGCTCATGATCTGGATTGGCTTTGGGTCAGCGACAGTCATCACTGTCACGTTTCTACTTACGTTCGTCTCAATCGTGGTCAACACCATGGCGGGTGTGCACGCGGCCGAGCCGCAAATGATCCGGGTGTTAAAGGTATTTGGCGGAAAACCGATCGATATTATCCTAAAAGTTATAATCCCTGCCTCGCTACCATTGATGTTGGCCGGGGTCCGAATAGGACTTAGTCGAGCCTTCTTGGGTGTAATACTTGGCGAGATGTTCAGCTCAAATGCTGGATTTGGATACGACATTGCTTATTACGCGGGTCAATTGCAGACGGCGACAGTGTTCGTCTCAATCATTATTTTGATTGTCATTGGAACCATTATCAATTTACTCTTCACGGCTGTGGAGGCTCGTCTTTTTGCTTGGAAGGCGCGTTGAGCCATAACTTCTAGCGGCAGACTGTGGCTCGAAGTATCGCGTTTTAGGAAGCTGCCTTGACCGAGCGAAATGGCGAACATAATAAGCTGAAGCTACTTCTTCAGCGGCATCTGCGAGTACGTCACCTGGTGCTGCTGACGGCGATTGCTCAGCATGGAAGTTTGCTGAAAGCAGCTTTTGCTCTCAATCTGACACAGTCTGCCACGACGAGAGCTCTTCTTGAGCTTGAACATGCATTGGATCTACGGCTCTTCAATCGTTCCTCCCGAGGGGTCACTCCAACGGAATATGGCCGTACGCTGATCAATCACGCCGAAACTATCCTGGGCGAAATTCGGCACACGGCGGATGACCTTACTGAATTGATGATTGGATCTTCAGGCCGAGTTGTAGTTGGAACATTGCGCGCCGCTGCCCCAAGCCTATTGCCCAAGTCGCTCGCTATATTCAAAGCCGTCAAGCCAAATGTAACGGTAACAGTTTTGCAAGGTAACTTTCAAAACCTAAGCCAAGCATTGCGTGTTGGCGAACTTGATATGATCGTAGGATACGTTTCTGAGTTTCGATCAAGCGAGGGATTTGTTCGGGAGAAACTCTATGACGATGCAGCCGCAATTGCGGTGCGCCGCGGTCATCCGCTCTTGAAACGCAAAAAGCAGTTAGGGTTGAAGGAATTGATGGAGTGGCCATGGATATTACCGCTCCGAGACACTGTTTTCCGGCGCTACGTCGATGCCGGATTCCGATCCGCGGGCGTTGAACCCCCGGCAGCGTTTATTGAAACAGTCACAACATCTCTGATTCAGGCCGTCTTGACCGAAAGTGATAGTTTGGTTGCGCTACCACGCCCAGTGGCGGAACAGTTTAAAGGATTAGGCTTTGCCGACATTTTGAATGTGAATATTGGCGGAGGTGGACTTCCTGTCGGTATGACGCTGCGGGCCGATCAAGAGCCCTCTGCAAGCGCTCTCGCGTTAGTAGAAATCATGAGACGGGTAGCGCAACGATCCGTTCGACCTGCTTTTCAAAAGTGACTCAAATTCCAGGTAACATTGGGCATTATTGAATAGATAAAATACAAGTTCGAGCTCCTCGAAGTATCTTTTAGGAACGCTTTTAAATCGCGCTAATTGCGTAATTCGAGTTCACGATAAGCTAAAAACTGCGGTGCGGTCCTCGCACTGCTAAATATGAATGCAGCGCCCAGGGCGGAATTCATCCTCAAGATTGCCCCGTGCTTAAAGGACGTCCTCAAAGGGGACGTTCTGTAGCAGCGTGGGCTGTTTCGAGCCAAAGTCTCGCTTGGCTTACCCGTCTATATGCAAGACTCGAATAGGGAAGACCAAAAATCTCAATGTTCGCGCGCTCGTTACGTTGCTATTTGAGAGTCTAGATTTACTCGAATACTCAGCCAGCAAAAGGGGAAGCTCATGAGCGAGCAGTCTGGGCTAATTCCTAATCATCCAGGAATGCCGGGTGTGCGTTGGCCGCGGAACGACTATTCGCGGGTTCCTTATCAGCTGTATCACGACCCTGATGTCTATAGGCTGGAACAAGAACGCATTTTCAAAGGACCGACTTGGTCATATGTCGGCCTTGAAGTTGAGATCCCCAATCCGGGTGACTTCATCACTACATTTATTGGTGAAACGCCGATCATTTTGAGCCGCGGCGAAGACAACTCAGTCTACGCCGTTGTCAACCGATGTGGTCACCGCGGTTCGATTGTCCGCCGTGAAAATTATGGCAATGCCAAGGAGCACATCTGCATCTATCACCGATGGTGCTTCGCCCTCGATGGAAAGTTGATGGGCGTACCGTTTGAGCGTGGCCTCAAGGGTAAGGGCGGCATGGACAAGGACTTCGACAAGAGCGAACACGGGCTACGAAAGCTACGCGTTGAGTCATTTTCGGGTGTTCTCTTCGCGACGTTCAGTGATGCGACCGAGTCGTTGGCAGATTATCTCGGGCCGGTGTTTCAGGGGCACTTCACGCGTCTGTTTGCCAAACCAGTCCGAGTATTAGGCTATCAGCGCCAGCGAATCTACGGAAACTGGAAGTTCTACATGGAGAACCAACGCGATACCTATCACGGTTCTCTACTGCATGAATTCCAAGCAGTATTCGGACTTAGTCGTGTCACCCAAGAGGGTGGAAATAAGATGGACGTGCATCACCGACATAACTTGACTTGGGCGCGCAGCAAGACAGATGACGACAAAGAGTTTGCTGAGCTCTACAAAGAAAACAAGGTTCACGAAGAACAGCTGAAGCTGGAAGACCCCGAAATAATAAAGAACAAGCGCGAATTCGAGGACGGCATAACGCTTGCTATATGTGGAATTTTTCCGAACGCTACAGTTCACCAAATTAGCAACAGCCTAGCGGTTCGGCAGCTACGAATGACGGGTCCAGGGGAGTTCGAGCTCTATTGGACTCTCTTCGGATACGTCGACGACTCGGAAGAGATGACTAATCATCGTCTTCTCCAGGCCAATATGGTTGGGCCGGCGGGCCTCATATCGATGGAAGATGGTGAAGCAATTGAACTTGCTCACAAAGCCACGGGGAGTGACCAAGATGCCTATTCAGTTATCGAAATGGGAGGTCATGGCGCGATACCGGATTTTATTGATCATCGGGTGAATGACACTCCGTGCCGAGGTTTCTGGGCTTACTACTCTCAACTGATGGGCTGCGAACCAGAGGGGGCCGTTCGATGAACTCGGAAGCCACAATGCACTCCATTACGAACTTGCTTGCTGAATATGCCGGCCTTCTGGATGAGGACCGCCTGGAAGAGTGGCTCGGCCTCTTTGCTGAGGAGGCGACCTACCAAGTTATCCCGCGCGAGAATGTTGCTCGTAATCTGCCGGCTTCAATTATCCTTTGCACTAATAAGAAGATGATACGAGACCGCACAGTCTCACTCCGAGAGGCGAATCTCTATAATCTGCACTATGATCGTCATTTCGTGAGCGCTATCCGAGTAAACGTTGATGGAGATGGCGTCTATTCGGTGCGTGCCAACTATGCCGTTTATCAGACCACGATCGAAGGGTCGTCGAAGCTATTTAGCGTTGGCGCCTACCACGATAGGGTCAAAATGGTTGGTGACCGGCTTCTTTTTATTCAGAAGCAGGTTATCGTCGATACCTCGTCAATACCGACTCTGCTGGCAACCCCACTTTAAAGTAGTCGGCGTTCGGTAGCGCCCCGCTCACTGCCAAGGGAGTTTCATATGGACAAGCATATCCGCTGCGGCTCGCTTTTCACGAGCACCAAGGACACTGCAGACAAGGACTGCACGATTATTGTGGGTGCCGACGGCAAGATTAATTTTGTTGGTCCAACCGCCAGTGCCCCAAGGCCGAATTCGGGTGACGAATTGGTCGACTACTCTGGGCTATTCGTAATGCCTGGATTGGTCGATACCCACACTCACTTGGCCTACGGCGAGGCAAAATCGAAGGAAGACATCGATATTTATAAGCCGTTGGAATTCCGCGCAATCCGCGGAATGTTCTTTGCGCAAAAGGTGCTAGCGGCGGGGTACACTTCTATCTGCTCACCAGGAGATGCCGGACAAATTGCGCTCTCGATTCGCAATGCTATTCGTGCAGGTTTATTTGATGGACCCCGTGTATCTGCCGCGGGCCCATATCTGACAAATAGCCAAGGTTTTCAAAATACATATCCGACCTGGGTTGGCCTGCCATCAAGCGGCATTGGATTCATGGTCCGTAATCGCGATGAGGCGGTGCTTGCGATCCGTGAGCAATGCAAAAACGGCGTGGATGCAATTAAACTCGACATGGATGGAACGCAGCTTCGCCCCAACGGAGAAATTATCGCGGCCTTTAGTCAGACTGAAACCACGGCGATGGTTGAAGAGGTCCATCGTCAGGGACGATATGCTGTTGCCCATGCTTACGGGCGTGAGGCAGTACTTTATTCCGCTCGTGCAGGGGTGGATCTGATTTTTCACGCCTTCTATCTCGATGACGAGTGTGTCGATGCGCTCGTGAAGTCCGGAACCGCTATTGGTCCAACGTTGACCATGCCTCGCAACACAATCGACTTTACCGAAGCGACTGAGCCGGCTGCAAAGAAAGGGCGGATCGCGAGAGAGATGCACGACCTCGAAACGGGTCAGCAGAACCTGCGCAAGGCAAAGGCGGCTGGTGTTCCTTTTGTAACTGGGACCGACACTGGATTTGCTGTTACTCCGTATGGAGAGTGGCACGCGCGGGAGTTGGAGCTTTTTGTGGAATATCTAGGGTGTACGCCCGCAGAAGCTATTCGAGCGTCGACCCAAAATTGCGCTCGGTTCTTCCCGCAAGAAAAAATTGGTACACTTGAAGTAGGTAGTCTTGCAGATTTCATCGCGCTTGATGCGTCGCCTCTCGAGAACATTACGGTCCTACAAAATAAGAAACACATCAAAGCCATTCACGTTGGCGGTCGCAAAGTAACTATTGAACCCCGAGAATATAATTCTCGACTCGTTAGCGACGGTGCATGGAACAGTTGGACGAATCTTTACACACAAGACTATGTGAAGAGAGTTCAGGGGAAGGGCCTTCCTTTGGTTGCTGCCGAATAACGCGGTCCCAGGGTCCTCGTGCAACCTCAGGTTAATCGATGCGTATTACTGAAATACGAGAGAGGACTGTGTCGTTAAGCGCTCCAATGAGGAACGCCAGCATTTCTTTTGGTGCGATGACGGCAAGTGCCGTGGCTGTTACCACTGATGTGATACGCAACGGAAAGCCCGTCATTGGACTCTCGTTCGACTCGCCAGGCCGGTATGGCCACGGGGGTCTGCTTCGCGAGAGATTTATACCGCGAATTTTAGAGGCTGACCCGGAAGACCTCCTTACTCTCGATGGAAATAATCTTGATCCCCATCGAGTATGGAATGTCCTGATGCGGAACGAAAAGGCTGGCGGTCACGGCGAACGTTGTGGAGCTGTTGGCCTGTTAGATTGCGCTGTGTGGGACGCTGTAGCAAAGATAGAGGAGAAGCCTCTTTGGAGGGTTCTGTCTGAGCGTTATTGCGGACTTAGCGACCAAATCCGGGTGCCCGTGTATGCCTCGGGTGGGCATTACCGAGATCATGATGATCTCGCACATTTGCACGACAGCATCTCGCGTAGTCGCGATCTTGGCTTTACGAAATTTAAGATCAAGTTTGGCGGACTCCCATTGGAGGATGATCTGCGCCGCGTTGAAACTGCCATCTCTGCAGTGCAAAGCAGTTCCGATTTGGCCATCGACTGCAATGGAACTTGGTCGGGGTCTCAGCTGGAAGAAATGGCCGCACGGCTCTCGCCGTACCAACTGGGATGGATTGAAGAGCCGGTCCATCCACTGGATTACGAACTCAGCAGGGCGTTTGCCTCCCAATACAAAGGACCAATAGCAACCGGAGAGAACATTTTCTCCGCGGACGATACTCTGAATTTACTCCGCTACGGAGGGTTAAGACCGGATAGAGACATTCTTCAGATGGATGTCTCGTTGAGCTACGGGCTAGTTGAATACTTAAGAATTGTTGAGCTCGCTGAGCAGCATGGGTGGTCGCGAAGCAATTGCATTCCTCATGCTGGATTTTTGCTTGCATTTAACGTCGTTGCCGGCCTTGAGCTTGGTCGGCACGAGACGTCAATGAGCGGAAGCTTTGCTTTGTACCTACCGACAACAGATGGGTACGTGCGGCCTGATGAAGCTCCGGGCGTTGGTTACGAACGATCGCCTATATTCCGAGCAATATTTAGCGAGCTATAGGCGAGGGGAAGAACAATAATGGACGTCAATACTGCAAGTATTCGTAAGCTCGCCAGCGGAACCCGCGTGCATCGTGATGTCTATACGAGCCAAGCAGTATTTGACTTGGAAAGCGAGCGCGTGTTCGAGACCGCTTGGCTGTATGTCGCACATGAAAGTCAGTTAAAGAAGCATGGTGATTTCGTTCGTGCACGCATGGGCCGGCGCGACATGATAGTCACGAGAGGAGAAAATGGTCGTTTTCACGTAGTGAGCAATCGTTGTGCTCACCGCGGCGCTCAGCTCGTAGTGATCGATCGCGGTCACGCAAATACATTTGCTTGTCCGTATCATGGGTGGTGTTTTCGCCCAGATGGTTCATTGGAAGTTGTTCCGCATCCCCAAAGTTATCCAGAGACGTTCGATTACAGCGACCCCGTTCATCGCCTAGCCAGGGCGCCAAGAGTCGAAAGCTACAGGGGCTTTATTTTCGCTTCTATGAAGCCCTCGGGTCGTTCGCTGCGAGAGGAGCTTGGCTCAATCACAAGTGCATTCGATAATCTCGTCGATCGAGCTCCTGATGGTGAAATCGAAATAGCGGACGTTTCCTTCCAAACGGAATATCGTGCAAACTGGAAGATGCACCAAGAGAATGGGAGCGATATCTTCCATCCAGGATTCGTACACGAATCTTCCGTCTCGGCGGCGCGACGCTCACAACCCGGCAGCTCAAGATTGGATGACGATCTTACACGCGAACAATTAAAGTCGAATGATCGGCGGCCGGCCGATTGGGAGAGCGCTGTATTGGTGGCGACCCCAGAAGGACACAGCTATCGCAGCGGTTTCTACAATTCCGGCGTTCTAGCACCAGGATCGGAAAATACGATCCAGGGTCGCTATCATGCGGCATTGGTGCAAAGCTACGGTGAAGAGCGAACTCGCGAAATTCTCGGCGTCAATCGCTTTAATAATCTTGTATTTCCGAACATCCTATTGAACGCGCAATATCATCAGCTGCGAGTTGTTCATCCTGTCGCTCCCGGAAAAGCGATCATGAGCGCCTATTGTTTTCGACTAAAAGGGGCGCCTGAAGAAATTTATCATCGAGCTGTCAGGTACTTCACGAACCTAAGTTCGCCGGCCTCGATGATTTCAAGCGATGATATCGAAATCTTTGAACGCTGCCAGGCTGGACTTGAGCGAGGCGATGCTGAATGGGTTGATTTCAGCAGAGGATCTGGAAACGAAAAGAAAGATTCTGACGGCACTATTACTGCCAACGCGAGCGAGTTGCCGATGCGTTCGTTTCATTCCACGTGGCTGCAGTACATGACTCAAGGCGTAGGCTAATGGGTATCGGGTTCGAATTGTACCAAGAACTATCCCAGTACATTCAGCGTGAAGCAGCGCTTTTGGATGAAGGAAAATTCAATGAGTGGCTTGAGTTGCTCTCAGCCGATGCAACGTATTGGATTCCAAGTCAGGTAGCGCAAACAGATGCGCTCGGAACTCCGTCCATCATTTATGAAGATAAGCCGCTTCTAACATTGCGTACGCAGAGGCTTCAGCACCCACGAGCGTACGCGGCTCAGCCGGCGCCAAGGACATTGCATGTAATGGGGAATCCACAAATTGAGCAGGTGGAGCTGGGCTGGTTTACAACATCTAATATGATCGTTTTCGAGTATCAGGCCGGAGAAAGCCGAACTTTCGCGGGCGTTTGCAGACATCAAATTCGTCGAGAGGGCGGTACGTTAATGATCGGGTCGAAACGTATCGATCTAATAGATTGCGATAGGCTTCATGTCAGGCCCATCTCAAGTCTGCTATAGAAAATATCTTTTCACGATTATTTCTAACTGATTGGATCCCAAAGGAGGGGCCGATGTCGCGTAATGACGGTGCGAGTGGGATTGAAGCCGCTGCTGAAGGGCGTCACTTAGTATTTCTCGATTACGATCAAGCTCAGCTTGATAATGCTTACGATCAAGCCAAGAGTGCGCCTAATATCAAGCAAGTACTGCAGCGGTTGGCGTCGAACAGCGAGATTACCCGTAGGAGACTTGGTGAGCCACAACGGTTTGCTTATGGGGCCGCGCCGATTGAGATGCTTGACCTTTATCGCTGCAAAAACAAAAGCGCTCCAACTTTCATTTTTGTACACGGCGGCGCATGGCGAAGCGGAACGGCGAAGGATAATGCGTTTCTCGTCGAAGGGTTCAACGCTGCTGGTGTCAATGTAGCACTTCTGGACTTCTCGTGCGTGCAGGATGTAGGCGGCGATCTGATGACGGTAACCGATCAGGTGAGCCGCGGCCTGGCTTGGATCTACCACAATGCGTCTCAAATGGGGATCGCCGCTAATCGGCTTTATGCCGGAGGGCATTCGTCGGGAGCCCAGCTTTTGAGCGCGTGCCTCATTAAAGATTGGCAACTTGATTTCAAAATTCCGCAAACTTTCATTAAGGGAGCGCTTCTTTCAAGCGGTATGTATGACCTAAAGCCGGTCAGGCTCTCTGCGCGAAGCGCATACGTCAAAATCGATGATAGAGCAGAAATGGTGTTAAGTGCGCAGCGACATCTCGATAAAATTGCCGCACCTCTAATAATCGCTTACGGAAGTTATGAGTCGCCTGAATTTAAGAGGCACGCGCTCGACTTTCATGCTGCGCTCCAGGCTGCAGGAAAGCCAGTCTCTCTAATCTGCGCTGAGCACTACAACCATTTCGAGATCTCGGAAACGCTTGCTAACCCTGTGGGGCTACTTGGGCGTGCAGTTCTCAATATGATCAATACCATCGAGTCGACTGCAAAATGATCTCACCTCCTATTCAAAAGGTAATAGCGATCGAGGAACATTTCTGGATTCCTCAGCTGCGCGAGACCTATACCGGTCTCGACTTGGAGACAGCACCGGCGTTCGTTAGCCGTTTGGAGGACTATGGTTCCGTACGTATAAGAGAGATGGATGAAGCAGGCATTGATATCCAGGTCCTGTCACACGCCGCGCCCGCGGGCCAGAAGCTAGCCGTGGATGAATCGATACGGCTTTCTCGTAAGGCAAATGATGTTCTCTCGGACATCATTTCAGTAAATCCCGCACGTTTTGCGGGGTTCGCAGCATTACCAACTCCAGATCCAAATGCCGCCGCCGATGAGTTAGAAAGAACGGTCTCAAAATACGGCTTTAAAGGTGCGATGCTTCATGGAGTGAGCGCTGGAGACAGGTTTCTCGACGAAAAGCAATTCTGGGTAATATTTGAGCGAGCCGAAGCTCTGGATGTTCCGATTTATTTGCACCCGGCGACACCGCCAACTGCAATTGTCGAAACTTATTTCAAAGACTACCCAGAAATGTCTCGGGCCGGTTGGGGCTTCACGATGGATACAGCGACGCAAGTTTATCGCCTAATCATGAGCGGTGTTTTCGACAGATATCCCAAGCTTAAGTTTATCATTGGCCACCTCGGTGAAAGCATTCCATTTTCACTTTGGCGTTCGGATAGAGTCTTGAGTCGGTTCGGTAAGGTCAAACATCGTTTTCGAGACTACTTCTGCAATAACTTCTACATAACGACTAGCAGCAATTTTTCGCAAGCCGGCTTGATTTGTAGCGTTATGGAGATTGGCGTCGACCGTATACTTTTTGCCGTCGACTGGCCTTTTATGTCGAATACCGATGGCCGTAGTTTTATCGAGAATGCACTTATTAGCTCTGACGATAAGCAGAAGATTCTGGGTCTGAATGCACAGCGATTGCTGCGGATGTAGCTTGGGAATTCAGAGGATTGAATGTAAATGTCGGACGAGCAGTATCATACAGTAGCCCGCCTTTCGGACTTGAAAGCGGATGAGGTATTCGAGGGTCGAGCGGGAGGCCTTACTGTTTGCCTATATCTTTTGGGTGATCAAGTCTTCGCAACTGCGGCCATTTGCACGCATGCGTATGCCGAACTGGCGTCTGGATACATCAACGGTGATCAAATCGAATGTCCGTTGCACGGGGGAGCTTTTGATATCCGTACTGGCACACCCACTGCTCCGCCCTGCACTGCACCATTAAAGACCTATCCGGTCCGAGTCGAAGGCGATATCGTAAGCGTTGGCCTGCCAGCTGGAAAAAAAAGTTAGGCGTCGAGACAATGCTTGATTTTGTCGATTACTATTCCTTCGGAGGCGCCGCTACGTCGGTCGCAGCCGCTACCAATGACAGCAAGCATAATCTCAAGGCGGTGCGCGAGGCTTACTACGACAAGATTTCCAAATACGACATGGCTCCCCTTTGGGAAGTCCTGCGCAATGTCGTGACGAACGAGCCAAAGACTAAGATCAAGCCCGCGATCTGGAAATTCACCGACGTCCAGAAACTGATGGGCGAGGCGGGTGACGTCATCACCGCCGAGGAAGCCGAGCGCCGCGTGCTCGTGCTCGAAAACCCGAGCCTGCGCGGCCAGACCCGCATCACCAATTCGCTCTTTGCGGGCATTCAGCTCATCATGCCGGGCGAAGTCGCGCCTGCCCATCAGCACGTTGCGTCCGCGATCCGCTTCGTCTTGGACGGCGAGGGCGCCTACACCGCCGTGAAGGGCGAGAAAGCCAACATGTCGCCGGGCGATTTCATCCTGACGCCGAATTGGGCGCCGCATGACCACGGCAATCCGTCGAGCAAGCCGATGCTGTGGCTCGACGTCCTCGATCTGCCGACGGTCAATCACTTCGAAACGTCGTTCAGCCATCACTTTGAAGAGACCGTGCAGAACACGACGCGCTCCGAAGGCGACTCTCTCGAGCGTTACGGCTCGGGCGTGCTGCCGGACGGTGTGGAAGTCAGCAAGATCAGCCCGGTCATCAACTACACCTACAAGCGCACCCGTCCGATCATCGAGCGCCTGATGAAGGCCGGCGATATCGACAAGCGCCATGGCGCTCGCGTGCGTTACGCCAACCCGACGACCGGCGGCTGGGCGCTACCGACCATGGGCGCACACCTCGCGCTGTTTCCGCAGGGCTTCAAGGGCGAACCCTACCGCTCGACCGACGGCACTATCTTCGTGTGCGCCGAAGGCAAGGGCCAGACCAGGATCGGCGAAGAGACTTTCGAGTGGACCAAGAACGACGTATTCGTGGTGCCGTCGTGGGTGCCCTACAGCCACAATGCCGAAAATGAGTCGGTGTTGTTTTCGATCTCAGACCGTCCGATGCAGGAAGCGCTGGGAATCTGGCGCGAGGATGTAGTCTGAACATATTTCCGACGGTCGCAACTCTAAAATACCATGAAGATGAAGATGCTGTGCGCACACTCCAAGACTTACCGAGGGCTGTCGTAGGTAACCACGGGAGGTGGCCGCAGCCGCTTCCTTGGCCTCGTTCTGAAAATAGCCGCACACTTAGTCTTGCGCACGACACGTCCGATCCGGTTCGCCAAGCTGAGCTAGCGGTACGAGCGGCGCGTATACAGCAATGGCCGGTCACAGCGAGCTTTCCGACACGCATGTGCCCGGCCCCGAGCCCAAGTAATTCTAGAGCTTTCGATCGCTTGCGGACGCATTGAGCTTAGCGACGGCGACACTCTCAACGAAATGCTGTAGCAGGCCTAGTTCTTCGCAAAACCGGAAGGGCGGACTTTCTTGAACCCGAACCAGTCTTCAAGGACTGTCTCGGTCGGTGCCTTGGGTTGCTGAAACTCAACGATTGCCGCGTTCGCAAGCCGCAGCTTATTCTCAACTCCCTTCGCTTGCAGCGCCAGGATGCTTTGCGTTACCTGAACTCGGGCGACATATTTGTCTTGGATTAGGCCGGCCCCGTTTAGATAAGCCCAGGCGATGTCGAAAGCGGCGTCGAGGGTATGAGACATGGCGTATTTCCGTTTTGCGGATAACGCTGAAGCTGAAATACCGTTCCACGGGTCACGTGTTTCGATCACCCGATCTCGTACGTCAGACCCCAAGCACGTACTGGCCAAGCGTCGTCGAGTTCGGCTTCCAACGAAAAGTAGAAATTCTTTAGTCGCTTGTTCTCGAGCGCCCTCAATATATCCGAGAACTGATCGCGCTCTACTTCTAGAGACAGCATGAGAGATGGTAGCTTCTTCACCTTATAAAGCTGACCAGCATTGCTGGACTTTTTCATCAGATGTGCCGGAGCCACAATCGTCAGAACTCCAGGCCAGGTAAAATTTGATCCGACGGCGGCGAAACCGGTCGGATTCGTAATATACGAGAATTCCACTGATCGCTTCGGTGGACTGTCCTGAATGACATGGCCAAGGTGGACGGTGCTGCCGCCAAATATTTCCCCCTTCCATTCTCCTGCTTTGATTTCGGGTAGCCGTAGTGGCCGCCTTTCCTTTTTCATGGAATAGGGTCCTCGGATCGAATTATTGCGATCTGGCCAGTGTACTAGCGCGGGAAGCTGTTTAGATCGGATCAGGTTTAGCAACCAAATGGAGGTTCCTATGCCTGCTCTTAAATCCCTTTCGTTCGCCACCCTTCCCAAAAACTCCAGCGACCCAATCCAAATCCGACGGTCTCGACTCGTTGAACGACTGGAAGAACAGAAGGTCCTTCTCGCCGATCCATCCCTCGTCCGGACCACCCAGCGCACGGTGAAGGAGAACGGCGAGAAACGCATCGTTCCGCACCAGTTCAAGGTGAAGCCGTGGTGGCGCACTGACGACGTGGGACGGGTGTTCATGTCGATCAAGTTCGCCGGACGCCCGGTGGAGTTCGAGAAGGGCAAGTCGGCAGTCGCCGTGCCCTCGAAGGACAAACTGTCATCGGTCATCGACACGCTCATCACGGCGACCAATGCGGGCGAGCTTGATGAGGCGTTGGCTTCTGCCAGCAAACAGCGTCCGTTGGCGAAGAAGCGCGCAGCATAATCTCACTGACCGGAAGCGGACGGGCGGCAGGACATCTTGTCGCCCGTCTTGGCATCAGGTGACTAATGGGATTATGGAAGACGATTGGACAGGTAATGCTGTCCGAAATGGCGGAGGGCGGGGAGCGCACGCAGCGAGAAAAACTGCCACACGGTTTCTCGCCCCGAGCTCATATTCAGTATCAAGACGCCGCTGGCATGTGGCAGACGTTCACGACCACTGCCGCCGACGCATCCAACGTTTCACAAGTAATGCGGACAGTTGCCCTCGCACACCCTGGAAAGCGCATTCGGTGTGTGGATGAGCACGGAGAACTGATCGACCTCTTGTGAACTACCGCTTCTAGCCTGTCCTCTTCTGAGAACGGCAAGAGATGCAAACTCAGCTAATGGACGATCTCGTTGCTTGTTTGGTTCATAAGAAGATGGCGACTAGAATAAAGCCATTCAGAAAGGCGCGGATCATCTGAATTAGAACCCTATGGTTTCTCATCGGCTGAGCCTTTGAAATCATCCGCGCCTTTCGCAGAGATTTTAGTCACTGTGCTTGTCGCGGATGCAGTAGTTTCGTTCGGTTGAACCAAAGTAGTTTTGGCCCCTCGTTTGATAAACTGCTGATGAAATTGCAGAGGATCATTCTGATCCGGTACTACGTAGCGTTGGCTGTCGTCCTTAAACACTATCCAAAAATATGGGCGATTGTTTGCGGGGTCGGTCAACTGACGCCGCAAATAGTCTAAGCGCGCCGTATTCGCGCTCTTACGTTTCTCTAGATTGCTAATGATGCGCTTGATCGTTCCGGAATGTCCGGCAGTGCCTATCTCCAATCGTTTTATAAGAGATTTGAGGCGTGCCGCGATTTGAGATCTCAGCTTATAGACATCGTCGTCCGAACTGGATCGAAGGCGCTCGATAGCTACCCTTATTTCCAGTTTGGCGGCCGAAAAGGCCGCATCTTCTTCGATCAAGCCTTCTTGTATTGCCCGCTTTTCATCGAGGAGGCTTTGCAGCTCGACTATGCGATCCTGAATCTCAACTAATTTTCCAGAAACATAATCGGTGGCGACGTCTGTCTCGAGCAGTGCGAAGGTCTTATCCCTCAGTTGGCGAACTGACGATAATTCCCCGTTGAGAGCGCTAATACTGTTCTCAATATCCGAGCGTTGCTTAGCTTTATCATCGGTCAGTAATAGCGAATCCAGTTCCACCTCTTTTACAAAAGCAAAGAACGCGGTCTCAAAATGAAAGTATCGCCATCTCGGGGCGTCACAATTAAGATGTCTTTGGCTGCCGACACACACGAGACTTTTCGAGCCTTTCGGAGGATCCCCCTTATTCTCGAATGTCATTCGCGATCCGCAGTACAAGCAGGTCGCCAGACCGCCGAAGATATTCGCTAAGCCGGAGCCTTTGCGTCCTCTGCCAGTCAAGGCACGTTCAGCTCTTCCTTGTTGCGCGCGAAAAAACAATTCCTCATTGATCGCCGCTGGAAAATAATTCTTGATCACCGGGCCGTCCGGAATTCTCGCTCCATCCACCCTTTTATGAGGCTGGAATTCGCCAAGCACCGCTCGATTATTCAGAATCTTCTGAATATACGACATGTACCAGCCATTCGACTTGTTGAACGTCGGCACGCTCTCGTCTTTCAGCCGACGGGCAATCGTGTACATCCCGATGCCAGCCGCCGCATCGTTGAAAATAGATTCTACGACCGCCGCTCTATCTGCAATGAGTTCGTATTTCTTTCTGCCCGGCGACAATTTGAGCCAAGCTGGGCACAAGCTGGTCATCGGCTTTGAACCAGCATTTGCTCGCTTGTTGCTCCAAGCCGCCCCAATGCGCCGGCTTTTTGTAACGGACTCTTCGTGGCCACGAGACATTTTCATGAGCGTGTACATCAGGTCGAAAAGCGGAGGGTTCTCTCCGTAGGTCCGACCGTCAGTCAGTGTCACAAGTAAGATGCCAGCCTGGGTAATTTGCAGAAAAAGGGTCAGCGCTTTCGAAATCTGCTCTCTGCTGAGCCGATCAAAATCTTCCACAAGAAGATAGGAGCCGCGGGGAATCTGACCGGCTTCGACGGCGGCTAGAAACCGCGCAAGTTCTCCCGCCTTTCGGTTTGTGCCAGTGAAGGCAGAGACGCCGATATCTTGAAGCTGCCTGCCATCAGCCAACTCCAGCCCATTCTCTGCGGCGTATTTGATTGCTGCTTCCGTTTGCCGACGCAGGCTGTCCCCCTTCAACTGAACGTCCGTGGACATCCGAAGGTAAGAGAACGCTAAAGGCCGCTTTTCGGGAGCAGGGGTCACCGGATACTAATAACACAATGACCGGTTAATTGAACCAACTATTTGAAAATGGGGCATGCCCGGCGCGATCTGCACCTGCACGTGCACGGGCACCGATTCGATGCCTTCGAAAGCCACCGTCGCGACACGCTGGACCATGGGAACCCCTTGCCCAGGTGAATAGTTAACAAAGTATGGACAAAGCGCAAGAACATTTGTAGAACAAACTCATTCGAGGCGATCCAATGTCAAAGCGTGGAGACGGTCCGATGGATATGAAGGCGCTGGAAAACGAATTGAATCGGGCGCGGCAGGCCCGCATGGATGTTCTTGCCGCCATGAGCGAAGTCGAGAGCATGATCCATGACGTGCAGGATCCGGAGTTCGGCCGGTCACGGCTGGCGTTCTTTATTTCCGGCTTCGACGAGGATGTTGCAGCCGAGGCTGTGGAAACCCCGATCGCAGCATCTGCACCCTCCAGCCACTAAATTAAATTCCAAGTGCTGGCGATGAAGTGATCTGCCGATGGGCAGCATTTCGCCGCGCGATGTGTTTCGATTGGGAAGCAACATCGCGAGCCGCCCTTCATGAATACCCCTCAGAATATCTGGCCTGAACTCAACTGGGCCGACTGGTCCGCTACCGGCGATACGCTGCATCGATTCACGCAGATCGTTGGCAAGGTGCGGATGGCGCAGACGCCGCTTGTCAATCACTGGTGGAACGTCACGCTCTACGTCACCTCGCGCGGACTGACGACCTCGCCCATTCCTTACGAAGCGATCACCTTCACGGTGAATTTCGACTTCATCGATCATCAACTCATCATCGAGACGAGTGGAGGCGGCCGCGCGAGCCTCGCGTTGAAATCAATGCCGGTCGCGGATTTCTACGCGCAGTTTATGAGCGCGCTTCGCAAGCTCGGCATCGACGTCCATGTCTGGACCATGCCGTGCGAAATTCCCGACGCCGTCGCGTTCGACAAGGACAGTGTGAACTGCACCTACGATCCCGCCGCTGCGCAGAAGTTCTGGCGCGTGCTGGTCGCGATCGACCGCGTGATGACGGAATTTCGCGCGGGCTTTATCGGCAAGGTCAGTTCGGTGCATTTCTTCTGGGGCAGCTTCGATCTTGCGGTGACGCGCTTCTCGGGCCGAGTTGCGCCGCCGCATCCTGCCGCCGCACCCAACTTCGCCAACTGGGCAATGCAGGAAGCCTATTCGCACGAAGTGAGCAGTATTGGCTTCTGGCCCGGCAACGGCGGCTATGGCCGCGCCGCGTTTTATTCCTATGCGTATCCGGAGCCTGCGGGATTTGCGCAAGCCAGACTGCGCACGCAAGGCGCGTTCTACGACCAGAACCTGAAGGAATTTATCCTGCCCTATGACGACATGCGGCGCGCCGCCGATCCCCGCAAGGCGCTGATGGATTTTTGCGAAGACACCTATGCCGCCGCGGCGGACAATGCGAAATGGGATCGCAAGGCGCTGGAGCGAAGAAGCTAGGCGCTACTTCGCCCGCTTCTTCTCGATGCAATCCCAGATGATTGCCGCGATATCAGGCCCGCCGAGATTTGCGATGGCGCGGATGCCGGTTGGCGAGGTGACGTTGATCTCGGTAAGGTTGCCGTCGATCACGTCGATGCCGGTGAACAAAAGTCCGCGCCGTTTCAGTTCAGGTCCGATGCGTTCGCAGATTTCGGTCTCTCGTGGTGTCAACTTCGTGTCGGCGGGCGAGCCGCCGCGCACCATGTTGGAGCGAAGATCATCCGCCGCCGGCACGCGATTGACTGCGCCGGCATAGACGCCATCGACGAGAATGATGCGCTTGTCGCCGTGCTTCACCGCGGGCAGGAATTTCTGCACCACCCAGGGTTCGCGGAACGTGGTTGCGAACATGTCGTAGAGCGAACCGAAGTTGAGATCGTCGCGGGTGAGGCGGAACACCGCGCCGCCGCCATGGCCATAAAGCGGCTTCATGACGATGTCGTTGTGTTCGTCGCGGAACGATCTGATCTCGGCAAGGTCGCGCGTGATCATCGTCGGCGGCATCAGATCCGGATAGTCCAGC
Organism: Hyphomicrobiaceae bacterium; assembly: GCA_947472885.1. Classification (GTDB taxonomy): domain Bacteria; phylum Pseudomonadota; class Alphaproteobacteria; order Rhizobiales; family Xanthobacteraceae; genus CANJBX01. The sequence continues at coordinate 36,149 of CANJBX010000018.1, read as the reverse complement.
ACGAATACTTTTTCCGGCGCGTTGCGGACTTCCGCCGGATTGTTGACCACCAGCGTCCTGGGGTGGATGCGTTCGAGAAGATGCGTCGCGGTGATGTAGTTGAGATCGAACGGCGGGTCCTGCCGCATCAGCACCACGTCGAACGAAGAAAGCTCGACGCGCTTCGCGTCACCCAAAGTGAAATGATCGCCTTCGGTGTCGCGCACGGTGAGCGGCTGCAAGCTCGCCACCACCTTGCTGTCGCGCAAGGCGAGCTTGTCGATCGTGTAATAGGAGACTTTATGCCCGCGCTTTTGCGCTTCCAGCAGAACGGCAAAAGTCGAATCGCCGCGAATCTTGATCCGCTCGATCGGGTCCATCTGCACGGCGATATTCAGGGGCATGGCAAATCCGTATTTCTTTTGGCTGCGTCTGTTTATCAGAAGTATCCGAGCGGGTGCAGCGGCTATTCCTCACCTATGCATCGGCGTCGAAAGCGCCAGGGATGTGCTGGGGAAGTTTGCCGGGCGTAATAATCACAACATCAAACCGCACGTCGCCTTCGCCGTCCTGCGGGCGCTGGGCGAGCCAGCATTCGGCGGCGCGGACAATGCGGCGGCGCTGTTGCTCGGTGACGGCCTCGACGGCTTCCTCATAGCTGGCGCGCGTCTTGACCTCGACGAACACCAGCGCATTGCGACGCCGCGCCACGATGTCGATTTCACCGGCCGGCGAGCGATAACGCCGCGCCAGAATGCGATAGCCCTTGACCAGCAGCATGGCGGCGGCACGGCTTTCCGCTGAAATGCCGCTGTGAAACGCCGCGACCCGCTTGGGATCGGGCGGCGCCTTCACGGGCGGCGGCGTTTTAGGTGCGCGTGCCATCGGACGTGTTCCCGGATTTGGCCAGCGCCAGCGCGCGTTGATAGATTTCCCGCCGCGGCTGGCCGGTGGCGTCGGCCACGATGGCAACCGCATCCTTCAAGGTGGTTTCGCCCAATGTCCGGCGCAGCAGTCCATCGACATCTTCCGCGCTTGCCGCCAGCGCGTCCTCGTCGGGCGGTGCCACCACGATGACGAATTCGCCGCGCGTCTCCGCGTCGCCCGCATAGTGCGCGGCGAGGGCGGGGAGTGTGTCGCGGCGCATTTCCTCGTGCAGTTTGGTGAGTTCCCGGCAGATTGCGGCTTCGCGGGTGGGGAGCGTTTCGGCAAGGTCGGCCAGCACGTCTGCGATGCGTGTTCCGCTCTCGAACAAGACTAGCGTGGCCGGAATACGCGCTAATCCGTCAATGCGTGTCCGCCGGGCCTGTTGTTTTGCGGGCAGGAATCCCTCGAAAAAGAAACGGTCGGTCGGCAGGCCGGCGACGTTCAGCGCGGCGAGAACCGACGACGCGCCCGGAATCGCAGTAACAGCAATGGCTTGTTCCTGCGCGGCGCGGACGAGCTTGTAACCGGGGTCGGAGATGAGCGGCGTTCCGGCATCCGAAATCAGCGCAATCGCCGCGCCGGCCTGCATCCGCTCGATCAGCTTGGGTCTTGCGGCGGCGGCGTTGTGCTCATGATAGGGCGAGAGCGAAGCCTGAATGCCGTAGCGTTCCAATAGCTTATGCGACACCCGCGTATCCTCGCAGGCGATCACGTCGGCGGCGGCGAGCGTCTCCAACGCGCGCAGGCTGATGTCACCGAGGTTCCCGATCGGCGTCGCGACGAGATAAAGGCCGGCAGGCAATGGCTTGGCCGGCAAGACATGCCCCGCCACCATGAACGTCCGGTTTTCCGGGCTGACTTCCTTACTCATGCCGGCACTCTAGGGCATGGCCCGAAAAGTGGACATTGGTTTCGAGGTCGGGCTAATTCCCGCCCAATAACGGGCGGTTAGGCATTTGGTTAACAATTTGCCGACAATATGCCCCGATTGCCGTCTTAGTGATCGGCACGACAGGCATCTTCACGGGGAAGGGCTTGTTCCCAAAGGGGCGTATTTCCCTTGGAGACCGGTATGACGAGAGCGTTGCGGGCCGAAGTGCTGGCTCACAATAGAACTCTTTTGCCGCGCACCTGGCCTGCCGTCATGGCGGGCCTTGCCTTGTTGCTTTCCGCCTGCGCCGGCATGGAAAATCCGTTCAGCAGCAATCGGCCGCCGCCCGGACCTGAAGCCGCCGCGCAGCCGCAGGCGAATGCGATTGGCACCGGCCAGGTCAAGGTCGCGCTTATTCTGCCGCTGACCGCGCAAGGCAACGCCGGGCAGGTTGGCCTGTCGATGCGCAATGCCGCCGAACTAGCGATTGCCGAATTCAACAATCCCGATCTGCAACTGCTGGTGAAGGATGACGCCGGCTCGCCGCAGGGCGCGCAAACTGCCGCGCAGCAGGCGATTGGCGAAGGCGCGGAAATTATCCTTGGGCCGTTGTTCGCGCAGTCGGTGCAGGCGGCGGGTCAAGTCGCGCGCGCCAGCAACAAGCCGGTGATCGCGTTCTCGACGGATTCGAATTCCGCCGCGCGTGGGGTTTATCTTCTGAGCTTCCTGCCGGAGACCGACGTCAACCGCATCGTCGATTACGCCATCTCGCAGGGCAAACGCTCTTTCGTCGCGCTGGTGCCGGACAATCCGTATGGCAGCGTCGTCGAAGCAGAATTCCGGCAGTACGTCGCGCGCAAGGGCGGCCGCGTGATGGCGCTTGAGCGTTATCCGGCCGATCCGGCGCGCATGCAGAGCGTCGTGCAGAATATTGCGCAGGCCGCCGGCAACGCCGATGCCCTGTTCCTGCCCGGCGACGGCGAAGCCGTGCCGGGAGTGGTGCAGGCGCTGGCGGCAGGCGGCGTCAATCTCAAGCGGCTGCAGTTGCTCGGCACGGGACTGTGGGAAGACCCGCGCATCTTTGGCGCACCTGCGCTTGCGGGTGGCTGGTACGTCGGGCCGGATCCGAACAGCCCCAATAATTTCCGCGCCTTCGCTGCCCGCTACACCGCGAAGTATGGCCAGGAGCCGTCACGCACGGCGACGCTGTCCTACGATGCCGTCGCGCTGATTGCCGCGCTTGTCAAGACACAGGGGCCGCGCGGCCTCACCAATGAAGTGCTGACCAATCCGTCGGGCTTCTCCGGCATCGACGGCGTGTTCCGCTTCCGCTCCGAGGGCACCAACCAGCGCGGACTTGCGGTGCTGCGCGTCGGGCCGCAGGGCGGGCAGGTGATTGCGCCCGCGCCCAAGGCGTTTGGCGGACAGTAAACTTTACGCGGCGAGATCCGCGACCACCGCATCCAGAATCGGAAAGCCGGTGCGTGTGACGCGCAGGCGTCCGTCGGCGGTTTCTTCCACAAAGCCTACACCCGCCAGCGCCGCGATGCGCGCGCCTTCGAGCGAGCGGCCCGACAGCGCGGCGTAGCGCGCGGTGTCGATGCCTTCAGCGAGACGAAGCCCCATCAGCAGGAACTCGTCGGACATTTCCTCGCGCGTCAGCGATTCATCCTCGACGAGGCCGTCGCCGCCGGCCTCGACCCTCATCAGCCAGCTTTCGGGGCGGCGTTCGGTCGAGGTGGCGTGGCGCGTACCGTCGATCAGCAACCGTCCGTGCGCGCCGGGACCGACGCCGGCATATTCGTGATAGCGCCAGTAGATGAGATTGTGCCGACTCTCCGCGCCGATGCGCGCGTGATTGGAAATCTCGTAGCTCGGAAGCCCATGTGCCGCAGTCACTTCCTGCGTCACGTCGTAGAGGATGCGTGCCAGCTCCGGATCGGGTATCGCGAGCTTGCCGGCGGCGTGAAGCGCGGCGAACGGCGTGCCGTCCTCGATGGTGAGTTGATAGAGTGAGAGGTGTTCGGCGGCTTCCGAGATCGCGCGCGCGAGTTCTTCGCGCCATTCAGCTTCGGTCTGGCCGGGCCGCGCGTAGATGAGATCGAACGAATAGCGGTCGAATGCCGAGCGCGCGATGGCAATGGCGTCGAGCGCTTCTTGCGCCGTGTGCATGCGGCCCAGCGATTTCAGTTGTGCGTCATTCAGTGCCTGCACGCCGAGCGACACGCGATTGACGCCCGCCGCGCGATAGCCCTTGAAGCGGGTCGCTTCGACGCTGGTCGGGTTGGCCTCGAGCGTGACCTCGACGGTGGGCGAGACGTTCCAGTGTTTGCCGATGGCGTCGAGGATCGTGCCGACGGTCGCAGGCTGCATCAGCGATGGCGTGCCACCGCCGAAAAAGATCGTGGAGACAGTGCGCGCGCCAATGCGTGCGGCGGTCGTTGCGAGTTCGGTCTCGAACGCCTTGACGAAGCGCGTCTCGTCGATGGCCTGATGGCGCACATGACTGTTGAAGTCGCAGTATGGGCACTTCGACAGGCAGAACGGCCAGTGCACATAGACACCGAAATCATTTTTCTCGACGGAATTATTTTGCAGGATGTCAGGCAAGGCACGCCTCCGCGAGTTTCACGAAGGCGCGCGCGCGATGCGACAGGCCGAGGCCGCGCGGCGGCAGGCCGTGTTTCTCTTCGCTCGACATTTCGCCGAAGGTGGTCGCGTAACCGTCCGGCAGGAAGAATGGATCGTAACCGAAACCCTTAGATCCGCGTGGCGGCCAGACAATGCTGCCGTCAACGCGCGCTTCAAATTCTTCAAGGTGTCCGTCGGGCCACGCGACACACAAGGCCGAGACGAAATGCGCGGTGCGCCGTTCCGGCGTCAGTGCGCCGCGCCTGCGCAGCATCGTGTCGATGCGCAGCATGGCGGCATTGAAATCTTTTTCCGGTCCCGCCCAGCGCGCCGAATAAATGCCGGGCTCGCCGTTGAGTGCATCGACAACGAGGCCGGAGTCATCGGAGAACGACGGCAGGCTGGTGGCCTTCGCCGCGGCTTCTGCCTTGATGCGCGCATTATCGCGGAACGTCTCGCCGGTCTCTTCGGGTTCTGGAAGATTCAACTCGCCCGCCGAAGTCGCGGTGATGCCGAACGGTGTGAGCAGCTCACGCATCTCGACCAGCTTGCCGGCATTATGCGTGGCAATGACGAGCTTGCCGGCAATACGCCGGTGGTTCGCGTTGGATGGGGCTGCGGGCGCGCTCACATCACCGCCAGCTTCTGCAGCTCGGTCAACTTGTTGACGCCGTTGCGCGCCAGCGCGAGCAGCGCGAGCAGCTCGGCTTCGCTGAACGGCTCCTTCTCGGCGGTGCCCTGCACTTCGACAATGCGGCCATCGCCGGTCATCACGAAGTTGGCGTCGGTGTCGGCCTCGGAATCTTCCGCGTAGTCGAGATCGAGTACCGGCGTGCCCTTGTAGATGCCGCAGGAAACCGCCGCGATGTGATCGCGGATCGGTTCGGCGCGCAGCATCTCGCGCTTCTTCATCCAGGCGATGCAGTCATGGAGTGCGACCCACGCGCCGGTGATCGAGGCAGTACGGGTGCCGCCATCGGCCTGGATCACGTCGCAATCGACGGTGATCTGGCGTTCTCCCAAGGCAACGAGGTCGATGACCGAACGCAGGCTGCGGCCGATCAGGCGCTGGATCTCGACGGTGCGACCACCCTGCTTGCCGGCGGTGGCTTCGCGGCGGGTCCGCTCGGAGGTCGCGCGCGGCAGCATGCCGTATTCGGCCGTCACCCAGCCACGGCCCTGGCCCTTGAGCCACGGCGGCAGGCGCTCTTCCAGCGTGGCCGTCACCAGCACATGCGTATCGCCGAATTTCACCAGGCAGGAGCCTTCGGCGTATTTTACCACCCCGCGTTCGAGGGAAATGGCGCGCAGCTCATCGGGCTGTCGGCGGCTTGGACGCATTGTGGCTCCTTTGGGCGGCGATATTAACAACGCTGCCGCTTTTAGGTCGCGCCCCTATCGCCGACAAGGGTGTCTTTTTGGCGGTCTTGTGGTGAAGTGGCGGGAAGCCCATTTCTTGCGTCGTTTAGGTGAGTTTTCGGATAATCATGGCGCAAAATGTTCCCATTGGTTCAACCCAGATCAGCCTCGCGCAGCTGAACGACCGCTCGCGCGAGATTTTTCGTCGAATTGTCGAGAGTTATCTCGCGACCGGCGAACCCATCGGCTCGCGCAACATTGCCCGCATCATCCCGATGACCTTGTCGTCGGCGTCGGTTCGCAACGTCATGCAGGACCTCGAACAGCTTGGTCTCGTCTATGCGCCGCATACGTCGGCGGGGCGCTTGCCGACAGAGACCGGGCTGCGGTTCTTCGTTGATGCGCTGATGCAGGTTGGCGATCTCTCGCAGGACGACCGCCACAAGATCGAAGGCCAGGTCGCCGCCGCCGGCAAGTCTGTCGATAGCGTGTTGACCGAAGCCTCGCAGTTGCTCTCTGGCCTCACCCATTCGGCCGGCGTCGTGCTGGCGACGAAATCCAACGTGCGGCTGAAACATATCGAGTTCGTAGGGCTGGAACCGGAGCGCGCGCTGGTCGTGCTGGTTGCTGAAGACGGTCATGTCGAAAACCGCATTCTCAATATTCCGGTCGGGCTGCCGTCATCGGCGCTGGCCGAGGCATCCAACTTCCTCAATGCGCATGTGCGCGGCAAGACGCTGGCTGAAGCCAAAGCCGATATGGAGAAGGCGCTCGACGCCGCGCGCGCGGAACTCGACGGCCTGACCCAGCGGCTGATCTCCGATGGGCTGGCGAGCTGGTCGGGCGGCCTTGCCGAAGACCGCCGGTTGATTGTGCGCGGCCACGCCAACCTGCTCGACGACCTCACGGCATTGCAGGACCTCGAGCGTGTCCGCCAGCTGTTCGACGACCTCGAAACCAAGCGCGGCGTCACCGACCTGCTGGGCCGCGCGGAAACCGCCGATGGGGTCTGCATCTTCATTGGCTCGGAAAACCGGCTGTTCTCGCTGTCGGGCTCCTCCACCATCATCGCGCCCTATCGCGATGCGCAGGGCCGGATCGTGGGGGCCATCGGCATTATTGGGCCGACCCGGCTGAATTACGCGCGGGTCATCCCTACGGTCGATTACACCGCAAAGGTCGTCAGCAAGCTGCTGAACGGCTAAATGAGCCGTTTGCGGCTTGATTTTCCGCGCATAAATCTCGATATGACGGGTCTATAGAGCGTCAGGATTGAAGCATGACCGATAAATCGCAAGCCGCTGAAAATTCGGCTGAAAACGCCACCAAGGCTGCGCCCAGTGCGCCGGCCAACGAGAACGCGGTGCCGGAAGCGGCTGCCGCGCCGGACCCGGTTGCGGAGTTGACCGCTGCGCATGCCGCGCTGAAGGACCAGCTGTTGCGCACGCTTGCCGACATGGAAAACCTGCGCAAGCGCACCGAGCGCGAAGTGGCCGAAGCGCGCGTTTATTCCGTGACTGCGTTTGCCCGCGATATCCTGGGCGCCGCCGATAATATTCGCCGTGCGCTGGAAGCCACCGGCGAGGACTGGAAAGCGACAGCCGATGCGAACGGCCAGGCGCTCTATGATGGCGTCGAACTGACCGAGCGCGAATTGCTCAAGGTGCTGGAAAAATACGGCATCAAGAAAGTCACGCCGATGGGCCAGAAGTTCGATCCCAACCTGCATCAGGCGATGTTCGAGGTGCCGGATGCCAGCGTGCCGAACGGCACGGTGGTGCAGGTGTTGCAGTCGGGCTTTGTGCTCAACGACTCGCGCATCCTGCGCCCCGCGCTCGTGGGTGTGTCGAAGGGCGGCCCGAAGGCTGCCGAGTCGAACAGCAACGCCGCGGCGAATTAAATTCTCACTGACGTTCCGGGATTACTGCCGCGACGCCAGGCTGTCGCGCACGGTGCGGAAACGCGGGAACGCGCCCTGCCACGAGTCGGCGCTTGAGACGCCGAGGAAGCGTACGAACGCGCCGTTGCCAAACCGCAGCCATTGCACGAGCTTCACGTTGGCGCCGGTCTTGGCGTCCTTGCCTTCCGCCAGCAGCTGGTGGGTCTGCACGCCTGACAGACGGATCGTGTCGGTGCCGAGGATCTGCACGTCCTTGAAGCCGGCGACGCCTGCGAACAGGTTGCGCGCAAACAATTCACGCTGCTGGTTGTCGGTCGGCCCGCCCGGTGCAGCGGAGACGACGAGCAGCGGCTGCTCGGCCGGCTCAGCTAGATCCTTCGGCCCGTCGGTCAGGAAAACCGTGTTGGGTTCGACGCGGAATGCGCGCAGGTTGGCAAGGTCGTCGAGCTTGAAAGGCAACAGCCCGAGTTGTTCCGTGATCGGCACGCTGCCGCGCACATCGAGTGACGTGAGGGCATCGCGCATCGCCGCGTCGGAATAAATATTCTTCGCCTTGTCCGGCACCAGCGCCGTCACGATGACGGTGAGGTCCTGCGTGCCGGCAACGAGAATCCATTTGCGCAGCTTTTCGCCGTTGGTTTCCTGCCGTCCGACGATGAATATGCCGTTGCCGGTCTTGAGCTTCAGGTTTTCCCTCTTCTCGACCGTGACGCCCTGTTTCTTCAACCCTTCCGCGGTCATGGCTTTCGAGACTTCGGGGAAAGCCGGCGCGGGCATTTCCAGAATCAGAATGGCTGAACTGTTGTCGGGGTCGTTGAAGCCGCGCATGGTTTCGCTCGGCGAGAACCCCTTGGGCGGCGTCAGGCCAACCTTGGAGCCGGCCGGAAATTGCACATCGGCGGCGTTGGCCGTTGTTGCGAGTACAACGGCAGCGGCAACCAGCAATGCGCGCCCAGACTGAAACGTCATTGGAACTCCAGATCGGTCTTCGCGGGTGACTTCCGCGCATGGTATCCGGCTGCGCGCTTCCGCACCACCTTTACGTAAGCGTCACGAGCGCCCGCATCAACATGCCTGCAACGCAAAACGCCGGCGTGGTGTGCACGCCGGCGTGAAAAATTGGACTGCATTGCCTATTAAAGTTGGATCAGGCCACCTTGATGCTGGCCCTGGTGTCGGAAGCCTTGTGTGGAACCAGCCGTTCGCTGGTCAGCGCGTCATTCGCGCCCGACACACCGGCCTCATGATACTCGGCGTCCTCGTTGACGCCCCACACGTCGTAGCGGCGCTGATTGGCCAGGATGTTCCGCGCGGTCAGCATCGCGGTCATCATGGCGTGGTCCTGATTATTATACTTGTGCATGCCGTTGCGGCCGACGAGGTGCAGCGTCGGAAAGTGCGTCTCGAGGTCGAGGCGGATCATCGCCACGTTGTGACGGTAGTCGTCGTCGTAGACCGGATAGGCCTTGGGCTGGCGCATGACGCAGCCGTCCACGACATCCGCCACATCAATGAGACCGATCTGCGCGATTTCCTGCTTGGCGAGGGCAATCAGGTCTTCGTCCGGCATGTTCCACAACCCGTCGTTCTCGAAGCAGAAGTATTCGAGACAGAGGCAGCTGATGCCCTCCGGCGCCATCTCCGGCGACCACGAACGGAAGTTCTGCACGCGCCCCACTTTGACCGAGGGATCGTGAATGTAGATCCAGTTGTCGGGGAATAGTTCGGGCTGCTTGACCATCAGTGCGACGGTGAGGAAGTCGCGATAGCGCAGCGCGCGCGCATGGAACAGCGAGATCGGGCGCGGCGTCAGCTTGTCGACCAGTTCGCGCACCGGCGCGGAGGAAACCACATGGCGCGCGGTGTAGGTCTCCGGCCCGTGCGCGGTCGAGACTTCAATCGTCCAGTTCTTCGTCGCTTCATCATATGAGAGGCGCTGCAACTCGCGGCCCATCAGCAGGCGTCCGCCGCGGTCGCGGATTTTCTTCGCGGCGGCATCCCACATCATGCCGGGACCCTTGCGCGGATACTGGAACGTCTCGATCAGTGTCTTGACCATGCCGCTGTCCGCCGCGGCCCTGGTGCGCGCATGAAAACGCGCGGCGATTCTGGAGCGGCCGAGCTTGCTTTGCCCAAGCGAACGCTTGAGCGAATGGGTGACGGCAACGCGCAGGTCGAGGCCCTTGATGCGCTGCGCAGCCCAGTCGGCGGAAATGTCATCGCACGACATGACCCAGACCTTCTCGGTGTAGGTCTTGAAGAAAATACGGAACAGCTTTTCGCCGAACTGGTTGCGCACCCACTGATGGAACGTCTGCGGGTTCGAGATCGGACGCAGCTTGGCCTTCATGTAGGACAGCATACAGGCGGCGCTGGTGAAGATGCCGAGGTTGTTGAGCGCCTCGAATGCGCTGAGCGGATAGGAATAGAACTTGCCGCCGTAAAAGATGCGCGACAGCCGCGGGCGCGCGATGAAATCGTCCGGCAGGATTTCGTGCCAGAGATCGACGACATCCTTCGACTTGGAAAAGAAGCGATGCCCGCCGATGTCGAACAGGAAATCCTTGTAGCGCACCGTGCGCGAGATGCCGCCGACGTAAATCGGGTCTTTCTCGATGATGATGACGGAAGGGTTTTCCTTGGTCAGGCAATAAGCGGCGGTCAGACCCGCCGGGCCTGCGCCGATGATGAAGACGTCCGCATCGTTACTCATGCGTGGCTCTCTGAGTGGCTCATGGATTTGTTTGAGTGCTGCAATGGCGCGAATGCGACCCGTGAATGCCCCATGTAGGCGATGATTGCGCCGGCGGCGGCGCCTGAAACCAGCGCGGCTTGCGGCAGCCACGCAAAGATGGTCAGCACCAGCAGCGTGAAGATGACGAAGCTTGTTCCTTGCGACAGGGCGGTCACGCTGGCGTAGCGCATCGCCTCGTCGCGCTGGCTTCTTCCGCTGGCGTTGAATGTCAGCGCGCGATTGAGCCGCCACGTCACGACCGTTGCGCAGGCGAGCGAGACGACGCGCACCGCGAGCGGCTGTTCGAAGTGCATGGGGATGGCGTGGAAAACACCAAGGTCCGTGATCAGCCCAAGGCTGCCGACGGCGAGAAACCGGAACGGGCGCGGCACGAAGGCGAGGCGGCGGCGCAGCCAATCCTGCTCAAGCATTTGCACGGCGGCCGGTCCGCCGCCCACAGGATCATCACTCGAACGCATTACTCGTGTCCCCACCGGCGGCGTTTCGCGCTGGAAAGCGTGCCGGAACGCAATGCTAGGCCGGTGATCGTTAATGGCGGGCCTACTGTCCGAAACAACACTCGTCGAAAGCGTTAATGAAAACCCAACGCTGTTCGGCCGACCGCGTGGTGCGATCCTGCCCTGCTGGCCGGGCTTCCCGGCCTGCCGGTTGAGCCATCTTGCATCGCGGGCGCTGTGGTATTGGCCCTGGACCCGGCCGGACCCCGGCAGGCCGCCGGGTCTGCGCCCCCAGCGAACTGGGCCCACCGCCGCATGATTAAAGGCTTTTTCCCGAAATCCCGCTTGCGAGTTAAGCCCGCCCCCTTATATGTCCCCTGTCGCCGCAGGGGTGCGGTAACACGTAAAACGCAAGGGGGTCGGGAACGACCCTGGCAGGCTCGGACGCCTGCCAGATTTTGTTCCAGCGGGTGCTGAAAAGGCCCAACCGACCTGCCGCCACAGACAGAGGACAAAAAATGGGTAAGGTCATCGGTATCGACCTCGGAACGACCAACTCCTGCGTTGCCGTCATGGACGGTAAAGCGCCAAAGGTCATTGAAAATTCGGAAGGCGCGCGCACGACTCCGTCGATCGTCGCCTTCACCGACGATGGCGAACGTCTCGTCGGCCAGCCGGCCAAGCGCCAGGCAGTCACCAATCCGGAAAAGACCATCTTCGCAGTGAAGCGCCTCATCGGTCGCCGCTACGACGACCCGATGGTCGAGAAGGACAAGAAGCTCGTCCCCTACAAGATCGCGAAAGCCGGCAACGGCGACGCGTGGGTCGAGGCCGACGGCAAGACCTATTCGCCGTCGCAGATCTCTGCGCTCATCCTGCAGAAGATGAAGGAAACCGCGGAAGCCCATCTCGGCACCAAGGTCGATCAGGCGGTCATCACCGTTCCCGCCTATTTCAACGACGCCCAGCGTCAGGCCACCAAAGACGCCGGCAAGATCGCCGGCCTTGAAGTGCTGCGCATCATCAACGAGCCGACGGCGGCCGCGCTCGCCTACGGCCTCGACAAGGCCAAGCAGGGCACCATCGCGGTCTACGATCTCGGCGGCGGCACGTTCGACGTGTCGGTGCTGGAAATCGGCGACGGCGTGTTCGAGGTGAAGTCGACCAACGGCGATACTTTCCTGGGCGGCGAAGACTTCGACATGCGTCTCGTCGAATATCTCGCAGCCGAGTTCAAGAAAGAGCAGGGCATCGACCTCACCAAGGACAAGCTCCCGCTCCAGCGTCTCAAGGAAGCCGCTGAAAAAGCCAAGATCGAGCTGTCGTCCACAACGCAAACTGAAATCAACCTGCCGTTCATCACGGCGGATGCGTCGGGTCCGAAGCATCTCACCATGAAGCTGACGCGCTCGAAGTTCGAAGCGCTGGTGGACGATCTGATCCAGCGCACGGTCGAGCCGTGCAAGAAGGCGCTCAAGGATGCCGGCCTGTCGGCAGCCGAAATCAATGAGGTTGTTCTGGTCGGCGGCATGTCGCGCATGCCGAAGGTCCAGGAAGTCGTGAAGCAGCTGTTCGGCAAGGAGCCGCACAAGGGCGTCAACCCGGACGAAGTCGTCGCCATTGGCGCTGCGATTCAGGCCGGCGTGCTGCAGGGCGACGTCAAGGACGTGCTGCTGCTTGACGTGACGCCGCTGTCGCTCGGCATCGAAACGCTGGGTGGCGTGTTCACGCGCTTGATCGACCGCAACACCACGATCCCAACCAAGAAGTCGCAGGTGTTCTCGACGGCGGAAGACAGCCAGAGCGCTGTGACCATCAACGTGTTCCAGGGCGAACGCGAAATGGCGCGCGACAACAAGGAGCTCGGCCGTTTCGATCTCGCCGGCATTCCGCCGGCCCCGCGCGGCATGCCGCAGATCGAAGTCACGTTCGACATCGACGCCAACGGCATCGTCAATGTGCAGGCCAAGGACAAGGGCACCGGCAAGGAGCAGCAGATCCGCATCCAGGCGTCGGGTGGCCTGTCGGAAGCCGACATCGAGAAGATGGTCAAGGACGCCGAGGCCCACGCCGAGGAAGACAAGAAGCGCAAGGAATCGGTCGAAGCCAAGAACCATGGCGAAGCCCTGATCCATTCGACCGAGAAGGCGCTGTCCGAACACGGCTCTAAGGTCGGCGAAGCCGAGCGCACGGCCATCGAGAACGGCCTCGCCGATCTCAAGGAAGCCCTCAAGGGCGACGATGCCGACGCAATCAAGGAAAAGACCAATACGCTGATGCAGGCTTCGATGAAGCTCGGCGAAGCGATGTACAAGCAGGCGCAGGAAGGCGATGCGGCAGCGGATGCTGCAGCCGCCGGCGCCGGCAACAAGAAGGACGACGTGGTCGACGCCGAATTCACGGAAGTCGACGACGACAAGAAGAACAGCAAGAAATCGGCCTGATCGTCAGGCGGAGCGGACCATGGCCCTCATTCGCGAAAGCGCAGGTAGCGCATCGATGGATGGGGGCCTTTCCATCCGTAACCTGTTTTTGACGATTGGCTTTTACAAACTGTCGCGGCGCGCATCCGCTCAGGTGGTCTGATGACGACCAAACGCTGCTACTACGAAACCCTCGAAGTCGAGCGCTCCGCCGACGGCAGCCAGCTCAAGACGGCGTTCCGCAAGCTGGCGATGCAATGGCATCCCGACCGCAATCCCGGCGACAAGGACAGCGAGCACAAGTTCAAGGAAATCAACGAGGCCTACGACGTCCTCAAGGACGGCGACAAGCGCGCGGCCTATGACCGTTATGGTCACGCTGCGTTCGAGCAGGGCCGTGGTCCCGGCGCTGGTGCGCCGGGCTTCGGCGGCGATTTCGCCTCGAGCTTCTCGGATATTTTCGACGATCTCTTCGGCATGGGCGGCGGCCGTCAGCGCGCGCGCGGTGGACGCGAGCGCGGCGCCGACCTGCGCTACAACATGGAAATCACGCTGGAGGACGCCTATCGCGGCAAGACCGCTCAGGTCAGCCTGCCGACGTCCGTCATTTGCGAAGCCTGTTCCGGTTCGGGCGCCAAGACCGGCACCAAGGCCAAGGCCTGCGCGACCTGTGGCGGCATGGGCAAGGTGCGCGCGACACAAGGCTTCTTCACCATCGAGCGGATTTGTCCCGGCTGTCATGGCCGCGGCCAGGTGATTGAAACGCCGTGCCCGTCCTGCTCCGGCTCGGGCCGGATCACCCGCGAGCGCACGCTTTCGGTCAATATTCCGCCCGGTGTCGAGGATGGCACCCGCATTCGCCTTGCGGGCGAGGGGGAGGCCGGTGCGCGCGGCGGGCCGGCGGGAGACCTCTATATTTTCCTGAGCCTTGCCACCCACGAACTGTTCCAGCGCGACGGCGCGGACCTCTATTGCCGCGTCCCGGTCTCGATGGTGACGGCGGCGCTTGGCGGCGAGTTCGACGTGCCGACCATCGATGGCAGCAACGGCAAGGTCAAAATCCCGGCCGGCACCCAGTCCGGCACCCGTTTCCGGCTCGGAGCCAAGGGAATGCCGGTGCTGCGCTCCAAGCAGACCGGCGATATGTACGTCCAGGTGACGGTCGAAACCCCGCAGAAGCTGACCAAGCGGCAACGCGAGTTGCTGGCCGAGTTCGAGCAACTGTCCTCGCAGGAAACCCACCCGGAAGCCGATGGCTTCCTCGGCCGGGTCAAGGACTTCTTCGGAACCAAGGGCGGGTAATCCCAGTAGTGCCTGTGGTGCCGGATTCGTCCGGTGAGGGCCTTGACCCCCGGGCCAGCCGGATTTACGCCTTATTTCCAACGCTCTACTTGCCGTCACACAATTGTATTGGACCCATGTCCCTGCCAGCGTTCCAGCACCTCGAGAAAAAGATCGGCAAGCAGATCCGTTTTCTCGAAATGAAGAAGGGTGCAATCGGCAAGCACATCGAACGTCGATTCAAGATTTTCGACGAGAAGAAAGACGCGCTCGGCAAGAAGATCGGCAAGCATCTGCGCGAGTTCGAGCAGAAGCGCGACGACGACCTGCGTTTCATCCGCACCTGGTTCGAGAAGCCGCTGGCAATGGGCGCGGTTGCACCCTCCGGCCGCGTGCTGGCGCGCACCATGGCGCGCTATGTCGATCCGAACGGCACCGGCCCGATCATCGAACTGGGGCCTGGCACCGGCCCTGTCACCGATGCGCTGATCAAGAACGGCGTCGATCCGGCGCGTCTCGTGCTGGTCGAATTCGATCCCGCCTTCTGCCGGCTGCTGCAGGAACGCTATCCGCAAGCGATGGTCGTGCAGGGCGATGCCTACACGCTGAGCAAGCTCGTTGGCGCGCTGTTGAAGACGCCTGCGGCCGCGATTGTCTCCGGCCTGCCGCTGATGACCAAGCCGCTGCGCACGCGCCTGCGGCTGATCAGCGAGGCGCTGACCTTGCTGGCGCCGAACGCGCCGTTCATTCAATTCACCTACGCGGTCGTGTCGCCGATTCCGACGCGGCTTGCCGGCGTGCGTGCCGAGCGCTCCGAGCCGATCTGGCTCAACGTGCCGCCCGCCCGTGTATGGGTCTATCGCCGGGGTTGATCGCGTGACTCGCGAAAAGTTGCAGACTTTTCGGATCGGGATCACGCGCACCAAAAGCCGCACCGTTCGTGTGCTATGGCTGCCCCGTTATTCCGGGAGCCATTGATGTCCGTCAAAATCCTTGTCATCGCCGGTTCGATCCGCGCCGGATCGTTCAACGCACGGCTTGCCGCCGCCGCGACCAAGGAACTGGCGCTGATGGATGCCGAGGTGACGCGCATCTCGCTCGCGGATTATCCGATGCCGATCTACGACGGCGATCTCGAAACCAAGTCCGGCCAGCCTGACAACGCGCTCAAGCTCAAGCGTCACTTCATGGCGCATCAGGGCATCTTCATCGTCAGCCCCGAATACAATGCTTCGATCACACCGCTGTTGAAGAACACGCTCGACTGGATTTCGCGTGTGCGCGAAGGCGGCGAGCCACCGCTTGCAGCCTATAAAAATCGCGTGTTCGCGCTGGGCGGCGCGTCGCCGGGACCATGGGGCGGCATGCGCTCGCACATGGCGCTGCGGCAGGTGCTGGAGATCGGTTGCGGCGCGCTGGTGATCCCGGAATACATCACCGTGCGCGAAGCCACGACCGCGTTCGACGAGCGCGACGCGCTACACGATGAGCGGAGTGCGAAATTATTGAAGTCGGTTCTGGAGCGGCTGGTGTTGGCCGCGCAACGCTTCGCATAGGAGAAAATGTTGGAAACTGCGAAAGACCGTTTGATTGTTGCGCTCGATGTGTCCTCGGTGGTGGCCGCCGAAACGCTGGTGGACCGGCTTGGCGACGCCGTGAGCTTCTACAAGATCGGCTATCAGCTCGCCTATGCCGGCGGATTTCCGTTTGCCGAAGTGCTGGTCCGCTCGGGCAAGAAAGTGTTTCTCGATCTCAAGCTGCACGATATCGGCAACACGGTGGCGAAGGGTGTCGAGAGCGTCGCAAAACTCGGCGCCACGTTTCTCACCGTGCACGCCTATCCACAAACGATGAAGGCGGCAGTCGAGGCGCGCGGCAACGGATTGAAGATTCTCGCCGTGACGGTGCTCACCTCCTACGACGACAACGACCTTGCGGAGGCTGGCTACGCCGGCAACGTTGGCGATCTCGTGCTCAAGCGTGCGGCGCAGGCGCGAGATATCGGCGTCGATGGCCTCGTGTGTTCCGCGGAAGAGGCTGCACGCGTGCGGCCGGTTGCGGGATCGCTATCGCTGGTTACGCCCGGCATTCGTCCGGCGGGGGCCGACGCCGGCGACCAGAAACGCATCATGACCCCGGCCAGGGCAATTGCCGCCGGCACAGACTATCTCGTGGTCGGTCGCCCGATTGTCGAAGCGCCAGATCCCAAAAAGGCGGCGCAGGCCATCGTCGCCGAGATCGCGGCGGCGGGAAAATAAGCCATAACCTTCCCTAATCCCGGCTGGCCCGATATACCGGCGTCCTGTGTGGGAGAGAGCAATGGCCGACATGCGGTTGATCGTGGTTGGTGCCAGCGGGCGCATGGGGCGCACCGTGATAAAGGCAATAATGGATCTGGATTCTCCAGACGGGCTCAGCTTGGTTGGCGCAGTCGAAAATGCGGGGTCTCCCTTTGTGGGAGCCGATGCGTGCGCTCTTGCTGGTGGAACAGCATTGGGGCTCAAGATAACCGACGACATTGGCCCCATATTGACACGCGCCGACGGTATTATCGATTTCACGGTTCCTGCTGCCACGATCACTAACGCCGCGCTCGCAGCGCAGCGCAAGCTCGTCCACATCATCGGCACCACCGGATTGTCCGCCGAGGACGAGACGAAAATCGCAGCGGCGGGGCAGTCCGCAGTGATCGTGAAGTCCGGCAACATGAGCATGGGCGTCAATCTGCTCGCCGCCTTGGTGCGGCGTGTGGCCAAGACGCTCGATACGGATTTCGATATCGAAGTCGTCGAGATGCATCACAACAAGAAGGTTGATGCGCCATCGGGCACGGCCTTGCTGCTCGGTCGTGCGGCGGCGGAAGGCCGCAACGTCGATCTCAAGACCCATTCGGATTCAGGACGCGACGGCATCACCGGCGCGCGCAAGCCGGGCAACATCGGCTTTGCCGCGCTGCGCGGCGGCACGGTGGTCGGCGAGCATACGGTGATGTTCGCGGGTCCTGCCGAGCGCATCGAACTGACGCACAAGGCCGAGGATCGCATGATCTTTGCGCGCGGCGCGCTCAAGGCTGCCGCCTGGGCGCGCGGCAAGCCGCCGGGCGTTTATTCGATGGCTGATGTGCTTAGTCTCAACGAAATCTGACGGCCCCGTTTCCAAGGAAGAACCGTAATGTCTGATCGTCTTCTTGTGCTTGTGCGTCACGGCCAGAGCGAATGGAACCTGAAAAACCTGTTCACCGGCTGGCGCGACGTCGAGCTGACCGAGAAGGGCATCGCGGAAGCGCGTGCGGCCGGACAGAAACTCAAGGCCAAGGGCATCACGTTCAATGCCGCCTATACGTCCGATCTCAAACGCGCGCAGAACACGCTCACGCTCATTCAGGAAGAAATGGGTCTGACCCATATTCCGGTGATAAAAAATCTCGCGCTGAACGAACGCGACTATGGCGACCTGTCGGGGCTGAACAAGGACGATGCCCGCAAGAAATGGGGCGAGGAGCAGGTTCACATCTGGCGGCGTTCCTATGACATTGCGCCGCCGGCCGGCGAGAGCCTCAAAGACACGCTGGCGCGCACGCTGCCTTACTACGTCACGGAAATCCTGCCGCGCGTGTTGCGTGGCGAGCGCATCCTGGTGGCGGCGCACGGCAATTCGCTGCGCGCACTCATCATGGTGCTGGAAAAACTCTCGCCCGAGGGCATCCTCAAGCGCGAAATCGCGACCGGCGCGCCGATTCTCTACAGGCTCAATGCGGATTCTTCCGTTGCGGAGAAATCCGAGATCTAGTGCGTTGCTGACGCGCTGGAATATCTGCTGACAAAATTCCAGATGGCTTCAGCCGTATCCATGTCGTGATTGCGCAAGCCGAACTTTGCATCGAGGTCTTTGGTGTTCTCGGAAAATGACGGCAACTGGTGCCCGCCGTGATGCACCCGATAGAGCTTCAGCGCAGTACCGCCTGAACACTCCTGCCATTCGACCAGGTTGATCTCGGTCGGGTCGGTTTCATGCAGGTGCGGCAGTGGCTGCACGGCTTCGTTCTTGCAACCATCGACCGTGCGCCAGAACTCCATGGTTTCCGGCACCGACAACAGGCGTCCGTTCGGTGCAACGTCGCCGTCGTAACGCTCTGCCCGGTCGTCGGTCCCGGCAACCGCCATGATCGGCAGCGCGCGGGCAGGGTGGCATGCGTTGCGCTGATGATCGGTCATGCCGGTGATGAGCGGCGCGGCAGCCGCAATGCGATCCGTCAATGCGCAGGCAAGCGTGAACGTCATCAGTCCGCCGCGCGACATGCCGGTGACATAGATACGCGAAGGGTCGGCAATTTTCTGCCTGACCAGATCGTCGAGCATGGCGCGGATGAAGCCGACGTCATCGACGGTTTCGCCATGTACGACCGGCATGGGTTTTGCCAGCGGCTTGCCGTAGCTCCAGCTCAGGTCGATGGCCTGCGGATAGGTCACGGAAAATCCGACGCGCTCTGCAACATCATCGAGGCGCAGCCAGTCGCGCAGGCCGTCGATGCTTTGCCCAAGGCCATGCAGTGCGATGACGACCGGCGCTTGCTGGGTGCCGAGTGAGGCTGGCCGATGCAGGAGCGCGAGGCGATCCACGCCCTGATGCTTGTAGGAAAGAATTTTGAAATTCTGCGCGGGCGCGTTTTTAGACGGCACATTAAGCGGCGGCGCTGCGTGCGGCTTGGCTGCCGCGCAGGAAAGAAAACCAGCAACCGCAAGTGCGACAACACGGAACGCAACGGGTGTCACGCCCATCGCCAACCCCATACAACCAGCGTCGCCCCGCTAAAATCCTATGCCTATGCAAAAACGGCGCAAGCCCGGTTTTTGGGCCTGCGCCGGTAATTTTGCGGCAGATAAAATGGAACTCGTCAGACCGCGCCGGCGCGGCCGGCTTCCCAGCCGAGCATGGCGCGCTTGCGCGTCAGGCCCCAGTGATAGCCGGTAATGTCGCCGCTCTTGCCGAGTACGCGATGGCACGGCACCACGAACGACATCGGGTTCTTGCCGACGGCTGCACCGACCGCGCGCGCGGCCTTCGGCTTGCCGATCTTGTTGGCGATGTCCGAATAGGTCGAAGCCTTGCCCATGGGAATGCACAGCAACGTCTCCCACACGCGTACCTCAAAGTCGGTGCCGATCATGACGACGCGCAGCGGCTGGTCCGGCTTCCACATTGCGGAATCGAAGATGCGCCGTGCGATGCTTTCGGTGCGCGAAGTGTCCTCGATATAGGTGGCGCGCGGCCAGCGCCGGGTCATGTCTTCCAGTGCAGGCTTCTGTTCGCCGGGGTCGGCAAACGCCAGACCCGCCAGCCCGCGGTCGGTGGTCATGACCAGCGCAAGGCCAAAGGGAGATGGATGAAAGCCGTAATACATGGTGAGGCCTTCGCCGCCGGTTTTCCATTCGCCGGGCGACATAGCCTCATGCGTCACGAACAGGTCGTGAAGCCGGCCGGGGCCGGACAGGCCGACCTCGTAGGCCGCATCCAGCACGCTGGCGGAATCGCGCAGCAGCCCGCGCGCGTGGTCGATGGTCAGCGCCTGCAGGAAGGCCATCGGCGTCAGCCCGGCCCAGCGGCGGAACAGGTGATGCAACTCGTCAGGCGTTACGCTGGCGGCATGGGCGATGGCTTCGATCTCCGGCTGGATGCGCCAGTGTTCGGAGATGAAGGCGATGGCGCGGCGGACAATGTCGTAGTCGCTGGAAAGCGTCTGCGAGACGGCGGACGGCGAAAGGCGGTCAGGTGAAAGCATGATGTTCTCCATCGGTCTGACCTTCACCTATGCCTCCTTATCCGCGCTTCCCACCCGATTTCCGGGTTCGCTTTGGCCGTTCCGGGGGGCCTATTCAAGCACCGTGCGCGTCGGTCCGCGCCGGACTTCGCGGAGCGCGACCGCCAATGCCGCGGCGAAACTTTCCTTTTCCTCGGGCGGCAGGAAGGTCGCGATCGGCAGCTTGCGGCCACCGGACACCAGAAACAACCGCTCGATGCCGAATTCCTCATGAACGTCGCGGTCGAGCTTTACCCACAGCGGATTGAGGGTCCATTCGGAAACCCGGCCGCGATGGCTGACCTTGCGTACGTGCAGTTCGGACGGTGTCACGGAAATCTGTTCGAAGGCGGTGGCGGCGCGGTAGTTGGCGCGAAACGCCAGATAGATCAGCAGCACGTCGAGGCCGAAAAAGCCGAACACCGGCCAGGCGCCGATGATGAGGAATGCGACGCCCGCAACAAAGCTGACGCCGCCGACAAGCGACATCACGATGATGAAACCCGACATGCTCAGCGAGCGGTGCGGGGTCAGGATCGCCGAGAACAATGTGGGTTCGCTGCCAGGGTCATTGCCTAGGGTCATCGAGCTTCATTATACCGGAATGATGGCAAGAAAAACGACCCCCAAAAAAGTAGCGAAAAAAGCAGCAAAAAAGCCCGCGAGAAAACCGGCAAAGCTGCCGACTGCGCAGAAGGCCGGCAAAGCCAAATCCGATGCACCGAAGTTCGCGAAGGTAAAACCCTGGACGCCTGCGGAAATCGAGCAGGCGTTCATGCACTTCCAGCAGGCGCATCCCGCGCCGCGCGGGGAGTTGCTGCACGTCAACGCCTTCACGCTGCTGGTCGCGGTCGTGCTGTCGGCGCAGGCGACGGATGTGGGCGTCAACAAGGCAACGCCCGCTTTGTTCGCCGCCGCCGATACGCCACAGAAAATGGCGGCGCTCGGCGAAGATAAAATCCGCGATTACGTGAAAACCATCGGCTTGTTTCGCGGCAAGGCGAAGAACGTCGCGGCGCTGTCAAGAATTCTGGTCGAGCAGCACGGCGGCGAGGTGCCGCACGACCGTGAGGCGCTGGAAGCCTTGCCCGGCGTCGGCCGCAAGACTGCGAATGTTGTGCTGAACATTGCGTTCGGCGAACCGACCATGGCGGTCGATACGCATATCTTCCGCATCGGTAACCGCACCGGACTGGCGCCGGGAAAAAATCCGTTCGAGGTCGAGATGAACCTCGTCAAGGTCATTCCGATGAAGTTCATGCTGCACGCGCATCATTGGCTGATCCTGCACGGGCGTTACATCTGCGTCGCGCGTGGCCCGAAGTGCGGGCGCTGCATGATCAACGCGCAGTGTCACTGGCCGGAGAAGGGGAAGCCGGAGTTCCCGCTGAAGGAGCGGATCGCCACCAGTGCTAGTGTGATGCGCAAGGAAATCTGATTACAGCGGACGCCCAACCTTCGCCGGCCGCAGTAGTTCCCGCCGCGGGCCGCCTGTCAGCCGCTTGTGCATGTGAACCATGAAGGCGACGCCGAATAGCGGCGTTGCGAGGTTCACAATCGGGATCGACACGAACGCCGCGATGAAACAGCCGGCAGCGAACACCGTGCCGCGGTTGGCGCGGCGGATCGCCTTGGCTTCATCCACGGAATGAAAGCGCATCGCCGCCAGTTCGAAATATTCACGGCCCAGAAGATAGGCGGTGACAAAAAAGAAGACGACCGCGCCGATTCCAAAAAACAGGAACGGCAGTGCGCAAAGATAGACGATGAGTGCGAGGAGCGCGATCTTGATGCCTTCGAGCGCGGCGCGCACCACCGGCAGCGCCTTGCCGGGCGGGTCCGCGATGTAATGTTCCTTCTCGACGCGTTCGGCGATTTCATCGGCGAAGAAGCTCGCCGTGAGCGACGTCACCGCCGGCATCAGGAAAATTACGCCGGCGAACAGCCCGAACGTGACCGCAATCGCCAGCAGCCAGCCGACTATTTCCACCGGATAATGCGCGGTTGAACCAAGCGTGCCCTCGATCCATTGCCCGCCGGTGCCGGTCAGCCACACCAGCAGCCGCTGCAGCAGAATGCCAATCACGATCAGGACCGCGATGGCAAGGCCCGCCGATTTCAGCAGCACCGAGCGGAACGGCGGCGTCATCATCTGCGTCAGCGCCTTGAAGGCGGCGTCGAGCATTCTCAGTCTCCAGTGAAATCCAGCGGCCAATGAAAGCGCGGCGAACAGAGCAACACAGGTAGAGATGCGCCGGTTCCGGCACAAGATGCGCGCATGGATGCGGCATTTTGAGGAGTTTGCCTCCAAACCCGTGTTGAGGCAGATTGCGTGGCGTTCCCGGCCACGGACAACCTTAAACCAGAATCAGCATGACGATTGATCGGCGTTCCTTCATCGCAGCATCGGCGGCTGCAACGCTCGCGGCGCCTGCGCTGCGTGCGACGTCAGCCATGGCGCAGAGCCAGGCACTGGTGCCGGGCGAAGTCGATGTGATCATCGTTGGCGCTGGCGCGGCAGGTATCGCAGCGGCGCGGCGTGTCATTGCGGCGGGCCGGAAGTTCGCCATGATCGAGGGTAGCGACCACATCGGCGGGCGTTGCGTTACCGAGACCAAGACATTCGGCGTGCCGTTCGACCGCGGCGCGCACTGGATTCACATGCCGGACCTCAATCCGGTGGTGAAGCAGGCGGGAGCTGTCGGCGTGGACATCTATAGCGCGCCGCCCGGACAGAAAGTGCGGATCGGCCGCCGCTACGCGCGTGAAGGCGAGATGGAAGACTATCTCGCGACGCAGGTGCGCGCCCACCGCGCCATCGACGAAGCCGCACGCAAGGGCGACATTTCCTGCGCGCAGGCGCTGCCGAAGGATCTCGGCGAGTGGCAAAAGACCATCGAGTTTGCACTCGGCCCGCTGAGCTGCGGCAAGGATCTCAACGAGGTTTCGGCGCTGGATTTCTCGCGCTCGCGGGAGCGCGATATCGATGCGTTCTGCCGCATCGGCTATGGCGCGATGCTGGCGAAGCTCGCGGAGAAAATTCCGGTGCAGCTTAATGCGCCGGCGACGCGCATCGGCTGGGGCTTGCGGACCGGCGTCGATGTCGAGACGCCGCGCGGCACGGTGTCGGGCCGCACCGCGGTCATCACGGTTTCGACCAACATGCTGACCTCCGGCAAGATCAGGTTCACACCGGACCTGCCGCGCCGCCAGCTCGATGCGGCGTCAAAGCTTTCGCTCGGCAGCTACGATCACATCATGCTCGAATTGCCCGGTAATCCGCTGGCATTGCAACGCGACGATCTTTTGGTGGAGAAAGCCGACAGCAACAAGACCGCCGGCGTGCTCGCCAATGTCGGGGGCTCGACGCTCTGCATGGTCGATGTCGCCGGCAGGTTCGGGCGCGAGCTTTCGGCACAGGGCGAGAAGGCGATGGTGACGTTCGCGCTCGAATGGCTCGGCAATCTCTATGGCACCAACTTGAAAAACGCCGTGCGGCGCACGGCGGTGACGCGCTGGAACGAAGATCCGTGGTCGCTGGGGGCATTTTCCGCTGCCGCGCCGGGCAGCCAGTCGGCGCGCCGCACGATGATCGAGGCGCTTAACAATCGTGTGTGGTTTGCCGGCGAGGCGGCGCACGAGACGCTGTGGGGCACCGTCGGCGGCGCATGGGAATCCGGGGAGCGGGCCGCGACCGAGGCTTTGAAGAGCATCGGTGCGCTCAAGCCGGTGGCGGAAGAAAAGCCCGTGCCGCAACAGCAGCGCAAGCGCAGGTCGTAGCGTATCACCAACCCGTCCGTTGTCATGGATGGAACAGGTCCGGCCATTACGAGAGAGTTTTCGTATCAGCCCCGCAGCGTGCCGCCGGTGCGCTTGGTCACTTCCGCGACGATCTTCTTGCCGACGGCGTCGATCTCTTCGTCGGTCATGGTCTTCTCGCGCGGCTGCAACGTGACGGCGATGGCGACGGATTTCTTGTCCGGGTCGATACCCTTGCCTTCGTAGACGTCGAACACGCCGACATTGACGATCAGTTTCCTGTCGACGTTCTGCGCGGCACGCACGATGTCGCCAGCCTTCACCGTGCGGGGCACGACGAACGCAAAGTCGCGCTCGACCGGCTGGAAGGCCGAGAGTTCGAGAAGCGGCTTGGCGCGGGTCGCCTTGGCCTTGGCTTCGGGAATGCGCTCGAGGATCACCTCGAACGCCACCATCGGACCCTCGGCGCCGAGCGCCTGCAAGGTGCGCGGATGGAGTTCGCCGAAGTGGCCGAGGATATTCTGCGGGCCGATCTGGATGGTGCCGGAGCGGCCGGGATGCAGCCACGGCGCGCCGCCCGGAACGATCTGCAACGCGTTTGGCGAAGCGCCCGCCGCGATCAGCACGGCCATGGCGTCGCCCTTGGCATCGAAAACATCGGCCGGATTGTTGTTGGCGTTCGACCAGTGGCGTCCCGCGCCGGTTGCTTTCGACATGGCGCGGCGGATGCCGCTTGCCGCGACGAACTGGTCTTCCGGCTTGTCGCCCTTGAAAACCTGTCCGACCTCGAACAGCGCGATATCGCCATAACCCCGGTCGGCGTTCTTCTGCGCCGATGCGACAAGGCCCGGAATGAGGCTCGGTCGCATGTCGGAGAGTTCCGCCGCAATCGGATTGGCAAGCGCCAGTTCAGGCTTCCCGCCGCCAAACAGTTCGGCATGCGGCTTGGAAATGAATGACCAGAGCACGGCCTCGACAAGGCCGCGTGCGGCCAGCGCACGTTTTCCCTTGCGGGTGCGCGACTGGATCTGGGTCAGCACGGGCTTGCGCGCGTGTTCGCCGCGCGGGAACGGTGTCTCCGGCACGCGATCGACACCGACGATGCGCATGATTTCTTCGACGATGTCGGCCTTGCCGTGGACGTCCGCGCGCCACGACGGCACCGCGACCTTCACGGTTATGCCGGAACCGGCGACGAAGAAACCAAGCAGCGTGAGGATGCGCTTGGCCTCGACCAGAGTCACGTCGAGCCCGGTCACGCGCTTGATCTCGGCGACCGGGAAGTCGATGACGCGGTCTTCAGGCAGGCCCTTGCCTTCGACGACCGGCTGCGAGGCTTCGCCGCCGCACAGTTCCATCACCAGTTTGGTTGCGAGGTCGATGCCCGGCTGCATGAACGCCGGATCGACGCCGCGCTCGAAACGGTAGCGCGCGTCGGAATTGATGCCGAGCTTGCGGCCGGTCTGGGCAATGTTGATTTCATCCCACAGCGCGGACTCGATCAGTACGTCGGTGGTGTTTTCGTCGCAGCCGGAATGTTCGCCGCCCATGATGCCGGCGAGCGACTCCGGGCCGTTGTCGTCGGCGATGACGCACATCGTGTCGTCGAGGTTGTAGGTTTTGCCGTCGAGCGCCAGCAGGCTTTCGCCCGCTTTGGCGCGGCGCACGACGAGATTGCCCTTCACCTTTTTGGCGTCGAACACATGCAGCGGCCGGCCGCGGTCGAACGTCATGAAGTTGGTGATATCGACCAGCGCATTGATCGGGCGCAGGCCGATGGACGTCAGCCTCTTCTGCAGCCATTCCGGCGACGGGCCGTTCTTGACGCCGCGCACAAGGCGCAGCGCGAAACCCGGACACAGCGATGGCGTCGTGCCGAAATCGAGCGTCACAGAAACCGGGCAGGGGAACGTGCTGGCAATCTGCTTCACCACCGGCGTCTTGAGCTTGCCCATTTCGGCGGCGGCGAGATCGCGGGCGATGCCGGAAATGCCGGTGCAATCGGCGCGGTTCGGCGTGAGATTGATTTCGATGACCGGGTCGCCGAGCTTCGCCCAGTCGACATAGCGTGCGCCGACCGGAGCATCGGCCGGCAGGTCGAGAATGCCGTCGTGGTCTTCGGAGAGCTGCATCTCAGCGCCGGAACACAGCATGCCGCGGCTCTCGACGCCGCGAATGTTGCCAATGCCGAGCGTGATGTCCTTGCCGGGAATGTAGGTGCCGGGTGGTGAGAAAACGCTCTTCATGCCGGTGCGTGCATTCGGCGCGCCGCAGACAACTTGCACCGGCTCACCCGTGCCGGTATCGACCATGCAGACGCGAAGGCGATCGGCGTTCGGATGCTGCACGGCGGAGACGACGTAGGCGATGGTGAAAGGCGCCAGCGCCTTCGCCTTGTCTTCGATGTTCTCGACCTCAAGCCCGATCAGGGTGAGCTTTTCGACGAGGCGATCCAGTGTCTCGTCGGTGTCGAGATGTTCCTTCAGCCAGGAGAGAGAGAATTTCACGCGCTCAGCCCTCCGGCGAGTGTCGGTAAGTCCAGCGTGCGGAACCCGTAGTGTGACAGCCAGCGTACATCGGCCTCGAAGAAGGCGCGCAGGTCGGCCATGCCGTATTTCAGCATGGCGATGCGGTCGATCCCCATGCCCCACGCAAAGCCCTGATACTCGTTCGGATCGATGCCGCAGTTGCGCAGCACGTTCGGATGCACCATGCCGCAGCCGAGAATTTCCAGCCAGTCGGTGCCTTCGCCGAAGCGAATTTCGCCCTTGTCGCGCTTGCACTGAATATCGACTTCGAGAGACGGCTCGGTGAACGGGAAGAACGACGGACGGAAACGCATCTTCACGTCATCGACTTCGAAGAACGCCTTGCAGAATTCCGCGAGAATCCATTTCAGGTGGCCGATGTGCGAGCCCTTGTCGATCACGAGGCCCTCGACCTGATGGAACATCGGCGTGTGCGTCTGATCGGAATCACAACGATAAGTCCGGCCGGGACAGATCACGCGGATCGGCGGTTTCTGCGACAGCATGGTGCGGACCTGCACCGGAGAGGTGTGGGTGCGCAGGAGTAACCGCGAGCCGTCCGGTTTGGGATTGAAGAAGAACGTGTCGTGCATTTCCCGCGCCGGATGGCCTTCCGGGAAATTCAGCTTGGTGAAATTGAGATCGTCGGTTTCGACATCCGGGCCTTCGGCGATGGCGAAGCCCATGTCGGCGAAGATCGCGGTGAGTTCGTCGATCACCTGGCTGATGGGGTGGATGCGGCCCGCCTCGGTCGGCGCTTCGCGCACCGGCAGGGTGACGTCAACAGTTTCGCTGGCGAGGCGCGCATCGAGCGCGGCATCGCCGAGCGCGGACTTGCGGGTGGTGAGCGCAGCCGTAACGCGGTCCTTGAGGCCGTTGATGAGCGGGCCCTGGGCCTTGCGTTCGTCCGGCGTCAGGGTGCCGAGCGTTTTCAATAGCGCCGAGATCGAGCCGCTCTTGCCGAGCGCCGCCACGCGCACGGTTTCAAGTGTGGCTTCGTCGGGTGCCATCGAGACGGCGCCGAGGATTTCCTGCTCAAGGGTATTTACATCAGCCATCTTGGCTCACTCCGGCATCACGAACAGGTCGGTATCGTGCGGTTTCCCGCCGGCCTGTGTGAGCATCGCATGAACCTGCCCGCGATGATGGGTCTGGTGGTTGAAGAAATGCGTCACGAGTTGCCACGTTGGCTTGGTCACTTCCCGGTTGATCGCGCCGGAGAACCACGTCATGTCGCCGGCAACCCACGATGCGTCGAGCTTGTCCGACCAGTCCACGAGCGCGCCGTCGGTGGTGGTGCGCTCGTGCTTGAGATTATCCCAATCGGAAAACAACGACACCGATGCGGGGATGCCGCCGTCAGGCTTCGGCCAGTTTGCAAACCGGCTCATCCAGACGCGATCGCCCCACAACAGATGGCTGAGCGTTTTGTGAATCGAGCCGAAGAACACGCCATGCTCGCGCCGCCGCTCGTCATCGGAAAGACGGTCGGCGACGCCGTAGAGGTTTTCGTTCTGCCACCGATTGTAGCGCGTCATGCGCTGAACGTAGGCGACATCGATCATAAGTCGCTCCGCACGTCATGATGCGACGATGAGGAAGCTGCGGGGGAAGCCTGCGGGTGAAGACCGCGTGGAAAGCGTTGGCAGCTTACGCTGCCAGCGCTCCCTTGACCTTCTGGACAATGACTTCGAACGCGGCCGGTTCGCGGATCGCGAGATCCGAGAGAACCTTGCGGTCGATTTCGATGCCGGCCTTCTCGAGACCGCTGATAAAGCGGCTGTAGGTCAGGCCAAACTGGCGAACGCCCGCGTTGATGCGCTGGATCCAGAGCGCGCGGAACGTGCGCTTCTTGTTCTTGCGATCGCGGAAAGCGTACTGGCCGGCCTTTTCGACGGCCTGCTTGGCGATGCGGATGGTGTTCTTGCGACGGCCGTAATAGCCCTTCGCGGCCTTGAGGACTTTTTTGTGCTTGGCGTGACTAGTAACGCCGCGTTTTACGCGTGCCATGGATGATCTCCTGTCAAATCCGAATGAAGTGGTGAAAAATCGCGCCGCTGGTTAGCCGTTGGGCATCCAGTACTTCACGACTCTTTCGCCGTCGGTCTTGAACATCACGGCAGTGCCGCGGTGGTCGCGGATCTGCTTGGTGCTGCGCTTGATCATGCCGTGGCGCTTGCCGGCCTGCTGGTACTTGACCTTGCCGGTGCCGGTAATCTTGAAGCGCTTTTTAGCGCCTGACTTCGTCTTCAGCTTGGGCATTTGGCTCTCCTTGACTGACCAGCCTCAGACGCGCGGAAAAAACCGCGCCGGGCCGGCGGGTGCTCGAAAAACACGAGCTGCTCTGGATTGAGCTTTTCCGTCGCCACGGCAGCCCTTGATCAGCCGGGCGGCGGAAGGCCGGGTATATGGCAGAAGCCCTGAAAAATGGCAACTGCCCATCGCAGACAGCAAAACGCCCGCGAGGGAGCCCGCGGGCGTATTAATTCATTGAAAAATATGAAGAATTAGCGCGGAGCGAGCACCATGATCATCTGGCGGCCCTCGAAACGGGCATCCATTTCGATCTTGGCGATCTTGGCGACGTCTTCCTTGACCCGGTCGAGGAGCTTGGTGCCGAGTTCCATGTGCGCCATTTCACGGCCGCGGAAACGCAAAGTGACCTTCACCTTGTCGCCTTCCTCGAAAAACCGCTGCATCGAGCGCATTTTGACGTCGTAATCGTGGTCATCGATCATCGGGCGGAGCTTGATCTCCTTGATTTCGACGACCTTCTGCTTTTTGCGGGCTTCGGCCTGTTTCTTCTGCTCCTGGTATTTGTATTTACCGAAATCGAGCAGCTTCACGACGGGCGGCGTGGCATTCGGTGAAATCTCGACAAGATCCATTCCGGCAGCCTGGGCGAAGGCAAGCGCCTCGGCGATGGGAACATTACCTTTGTTCTCGCCGTCCTTGTCGATCAGATGCACTTCGCGGGCGCGGATGTCCTCGTTGATGCGCGGACCGTCCTTGGAGACGGTAGGCGGGGCTCTCATTGGGCGACGAATGGGAAGTATCTCCTGTGCTGTTGAAACGATGGCGGTGTCTAGCACGCGCCAGCCATAAGAATCGGGATAAAACTGCCGCGAGTCAACGGCATCTGCCTTGGATTTCCGATAAAGACAACGGTCTGTAGCGTCAAAAGTTGCAGTTTGAGCGACCCTTTGAATTGCCGGTGAAATGCCAATGGCTGCCGTGACTGACGCGAAACCGACGTTTTTCGATCTCGGCAGCGGTTCTGCCGCCCGCCGCATCGCCGTGCAGGCCGACGCCGGCGCATCGCCGGGGGTGATCTGGCTCGGCGGCTTCAAATCCGACATGCGGGGCACCAAGGCGCAGGTGTTGAGCGAATGGGCGGCGAAGGCCGGCCGGGCCTGCGTGCGGTTCGACTATTCGGGCCACGGCGAGTCCGGCGGGAAATTCACCGACGGCACCATCGGCCGCTGGCTTGAGGAAAGTCTCGCGGTATTCGACCGCCATTGCAGCGGGCCGCAGGTCGTCATCGGCTCGTCGATGGGTGGATGGATGGCGCTGCTGCTGGCGCGCGAACTCAAACGCCGTGCAGAGAAGAATCCGAAAGCGACGTTAGCTGGCATGGTGCTGATCGCGCCGGCGGTGGATTTCACCGAAGAGCTGATGTGGAAGAAATTTCCAGCGGCGATCAAGAAACAACTCGAAGACACCGGCCTGTGGACGCGGCCATCGGAATACGATCCCGGCGGCTACCAGATCACGAAGCAGCTGATCGACGAAGGGCGCAATCATCTTCTCCTCGGCGCGACGATTGAGACTGGATGCCCGGTGCGCATCCTGCAGGGTGCGCTCGATCCCGACGTGCCGTGGCAGCACGCAGTCGAACTGGTGTCGCGTCTGGCGCAGGACGATGTGGTGCTGACGATGGTGAAGGACGGCGACCATCGCCTGTCGCGGCCGGAAGATCTGGAAAGATTGCTGAAGGCGGTGGAGGAGTTTGCGGTTTAGGTTGCCGCCAGCGCCAGACGCCATTCGTCGTTCACGCCAGCGTCTTCATCTTGGGTTGAAAGCCGCGCGATTTTTTCCGGCGTCAGCTTCGACAACGCCCACACCGCAGCGCCGCGCACCAGCGGTGAGGCGTCACTCAATAATTCCTCGGCGTGTTTTGCCAATGCAACATCGCGGCTGTTGCCAATCGCGATCAGCACATTGCGAATGAAGCGGTCGCGCCCCGTGCGCTTGATCGATGTTTTGGAAAACAGCGTGCGGAATGCGGCATCATCCAGCACAACAAGCTCCGCCAGCGTCGGTGCTTTCAACACATCGCGCGCAGCGAGTTTGGCTTCGCTGCCGGCTTGCGCAAACTTGTTCCACGGGCACACGCTCAGGCAATCGTCGCAGCCATAGATGTGATTGCCGATGGCCTCGCGAAACTCATGCGGGATCGGGCCTTTGTGTTCGATGGTGAGATAGGAAATGCAGCGCCGCGCATCGAGCCGGTAGGGTGCGGGAAACGCATTCGTCGGGCAGATGTCCTGACACGCGCTGCAGCTTCCGCAATGATCGGTCTCGGCTTCGTCGGGCGGTAGATCTAGCGTCGTGAAGATGGAACCCAGAAACAGCCACGAGCCGAACTCGCGCGACACCAGATTCGTGTGCTTGCCTTGCCAGCCGATGCCGGCGACAGCGGCGAGCGGCTTTTCCATCACCGCAGCAGTATCGACAAACACCTTCACGTCGCCGCCGCCTTGAGCGATCAGCCAGCGCGCCAGCGTCTTCAGCCGCTTCTTGACGATGTCGTGATAGTCGTCGCCCTTGGCGTAAACCGAGATCGCGCCATGGCTGCGGCGTTGCAGAATCTCCAGCGGATTTTCATCCGGCCCGTAATTGACGCCAAGCATGATGACCGAACGCACATCGGGCCACAGCGAGGTCGGATGGCCGCGGCGTTCGGAATTGTTGGCGAGCCAGTCCATGTCGCCATGCGCGCCTTCAGCCAAAAACGCCGCAAGCCGTTCCTGCAAGTCGGGTACGCTATCCGCGCGAACGATGCCGATACTGTCGAAGCCATGCGCACGCGCGGCCTCGATCAGTTTTGCTTTCAGGCTTTCAGTGCCGGTCAGAAGTCCAGA
The DNA here is from genome assembly GCA_947472885.1 of Hyphomicrobiaceae bacterium. GTDB lineage: Bacteria > Pseudomonadota > Alphaproteobacteria > Rhizobiales > Xanthobacteraceae > CANJBX01. Next base: position 4,358 of record CANJBX010000018.1, on the reverse strand, counting down.
TCCGCGTAGGTCTTGGACGGTGGAATCCCGGCGTGCATCTCGCTTAGCAGCACGCGGAACGTCGGGCGTGACTTCACCCGCGCGTACCAGACCTTTGCTGCCTCGTCCTCGTTCCACGGTACGTCGCCCAGGTAATCGACCGATGAAAGATGCGCGGCTGCCGCGAGATCCGCGTAGCTCATCCGCTCGCCGGCCAGCCAGGTGCGCGAGCGCACCAGCCAGCCGATGTAGGCCAGATGATAGCGTATGTTGCTCTGCGCGGCACGGATCACGTTCATGTCCGGCGGGCCGCCGCCCTGATCCGAGCCTATGTGCAGCTTGAAGATGCGCTCGTTGACCAGCGGGCTGGAAACTTCTTCGGCGAATTTCTGATTGAACCACGCCGTCAGGCGGCGGACTTCGACACGCGCGCTGATGCTTTCGGGCAGCAGACGGGCGTCGCCCAGGGTGCTGCCGCGCGTCTCGTCGAGATACTCGGCGATGATGGCGGCGTCGGGAACCGGCGGGCTGCCTTCCTCAAGCAGGACCGGCGTTGTTCCGGCCGGATTGAGCGTGAGGAACTCGGTGCGGCGTTCCCAGGGGCGTTCCTCGACCAGATGCGGCGTCACGCCGTACTCGCCAAGCGAAAGACGCACGAAGCGCGAAAATGGACAGAACGGGTGGTGAAACAGTGTGAGCATCAAAAACAGGGTCCCGGGATCGCACGCGATTCACGCCGCGCGCTACTGATACTTGATCCGGCCGTTGAGGCAAACAGGCCCCACCCCGTTTTCCAATCTTCGCATGCAGGCTATAGACCGAAGGTACCGGGGCGAATCACACGATCATTTCGCGGGGCCATCCATGCTGTTCGATATCGTAAAGGCGGCGATTCTCGGTATCGTCGAAGGACTGACCGAATACATCCCGGTGTCGTCCACGGGACATTTGCTGCTGGTAGAGCATTTCTTCGGCTTTGACGACGAGGACTTCGGGAAGACCTTTGCGATCCTCATCCAGTTCGGCGCGATCCTTGCGCTTCTGTCGATCTATTTCGCGCGGCTGTGGAAGCTCGCGCTTGGCTTTTTCACCCATGCGGACGATCGCCGGTTCGTGCTCGGCATCCTGATTGCGTTCCTGCCGGCGGCGGTCATCGGCGCAATCGCCGGCGGCTACATCAAGTCGTATCTGTTCAATCCGTGGGTCGTGAGTGTGACGCTGATCCTCGGCGGCTTCGTGCTGCTGTGGGTCGAGCGGCAGAATCTCGAAGAGCGTTATGACGATGCGCAGAACATGCCGCTGATGACCTATCTCATCATCGGCATCTGCCAGTGCGTAGCGATGATCCCCGGTGTGTCGCGCTCCGGCGCGACGATTGTCTCGGCGATGCTGCTTGGCGCGGATCGCCGCACGGCTGCGGAATTCTCGTTCTGGCTGGCGATGCCGACAATGGCGGGTGCGTTCGCCTACGATCTTTACAAAAGCGGTGCGAGCATGAGCGGCGACAATTTCATCATTGTTGCCGTTGGCTTCATCACGTCCTTCGTGTTCGGCTGGTTCATCGTGAAGACGTTTCTGGGTTACGTCTCACGCCATGGCTTTGGCCTGTTTGCCTGGTGGCGCATCGGCGTCGGCGCGGCAGCATTGGTTGCGTTGACGCTCGGAAAATAGTTTTCGTCATTGCGAACGAAGCGAAGCAATCCCGGTCAGGTACGCACTCCTGACCGGGATTGCTTCGTCGCGCTTGTACGCTCCTCGCAATGACAGTGAAGATCAGTTCTTCAGCGGCGGCATATAGAGATGCTTGCGCGAAATCTCGCTGACCTTGTTGACACCGCACAGGATCATGCAGTTGTCGAAACTCTCGCGGAACACTTCAAGCGCCGACGATACGCCGGTACCACCCATGGCCGCGAGGCCATAGAGGAACGGGCGGCCGATCATCACGCCCTTCGCGCCAAGCGCGATGGCCTTGAAAACATCGTGGCCGCCGCGCACGCCGCTGTCGAGCAGCACTTCAAGCTGATCGCCAACCGCGTCCGCGATATAGGGCAGCGTCGTCATGGTGCCGGTCGTGCAATCGAGCTGACGGCCGCCGTGGTTCGACACCACGATGCCATCGACGCCTTCTGACGCCGCGCGCTTGGCATCCTCCACGTCGTTGATGCCCTTGAGGACGATCTTGCCGCCCCAGCGCTCGCGAATCCACTCGAGGTCTTTCCAGTTCAGGCTCTGGTCGGAATTGCGCGATGCCCATGAGCCCTGCTTCACGGTGTTGACCTGACCGAGATAGCTATCGAGGTTGCCGAACGAATGGCGCTTGCCGATCAGGCTCGACCACCAGCGCACCTTCGTCGTCATGTCCCATGCGTTGCGCATCGTCATGCGCGGCGGCACGACAAGGCCGTTCTTGATGTCGGCATGGCGCTGGCCGCGATAGGCAAGATCGACGGTGAGGAACAGCGCCGAGACCTTGGCCGCCTTGGCGCGATCGATCATCGCCTGCGCAAAGCCGCGATCCTTGAAAACGTAAAGCTGAAACCAGATCGGGTTGTTCACCGCGCCGGCGACTTCCTCAACGGTGTTGATCGAAAGCGTCGAGAGACAGAACTTGGTGCCGAACTTTTCCGCCGCTTGTGCCGCGAGCATTTCACCGTTGCCATGCAGCAGGCCGGTCATGCCGGTCGGCGCAAGCGCGACCGGCATCGCAACTTTCTCGCCCAGCATCGTGGTCGAAATATCGCGTTTCGAGGTATCGACCAGCGCGCGCTGGCGCAGCGTGATGTCCATGAACGCCTGACGATTGGCGCGCAGCGTGTTCTCGTCGTAGGAGCCGCCATCGACGTAATCGAACAATGCCTTGGGTACGCGCTTCTTGGCGAGTACGCGCAAATCTTCAATCGTCGTGATGGGCGTCATGGGGCGGAGCCTCGTCCTGAAATTTTGTAGTTGCTGTTCTGCGCAGCAAACTGGAGCAGCAGATTTAGGTGATTATGCCACCCGGATTATGCCACGCGTCCCTGGAACTGGCCCGTCTTGCGAAAGCGCCACAGGTATGTCGGAACGACGGCCTCGACGGCGCGCGGTGCAATGCCGAGGCTCGACAGCGTCAGGCCGTTGCTGGCGCTTTCCGCCGACACGACGTTGTCGGTGCGCAGCAGCTCGACCTGGTCTGGCGTCAGCAAGGGCTTCGGCATGAATTGCAGGAACGTCGCCTTGAGCTTGGCGGCAAAGAACGGCAACGGCACCAGCAAGCGTTTGCGCTCGACGGTCGCCAGCACGTATTCCATCAGCTCCTTGAACGTAAAAACCTTCGGCCCACCGAGTTCATAGGTCGCGCCCGGTTTGGTCTGTCCTTCGACCGCGGCAACCACGGCATCAGCGACGTCGCCGACATACACAGGCTGGAAGCGCGTCGTGCCGCCGCCGATCAGCGGCAGCATCGGCGCAAAGCGCGCCAGCGATGCAAACAGATTGAAGAAATTATCCTCCGGCCCGAACACGATGGATGGCCGCAGGATGGTCGCGCCGGGCACGGCGGCGAGTACGAGCTTTTCGCCCTTCGCCTTGGCGCGCGCGTAGGCCGAGGTGGAATTCTCATCGGCGCCGATGGCGGAGATGTGAATGACCTTGGCGCCGTGAGCGGACGCTGCCAGCGCGACGGCTTCCGCGCCCATCGCCTGCACGGTGTCAAATTGCTGGCGGCCGCGCTCGTACAGGATGCCGACGAGGTTGATGACCACATCGGCGTCACGCACAGCGGCGGCGATGGAAGCCGGATAGCGCAGGTTGGCCTGTACCGCATGGATTTGGCCGACTCGCCCCAGCGGCTGGAGATGTCCGGCGAGATCGGGGCGGCGCACCGCGACGCGGATGCGGTAACCGCGCTTGGCCAGCGCGCGCACCACATGACGGCCCAAAAAGCCGGAACCGCCGAACACGGTGATGAGCCGGTCGAGATTGTCCTGTTCGGTCATGGTCGGATTCCGCGCGGAAAAAGGGAGTTATTCGCCTAATACAGGATCGGCCCGGAACTATATAGGGGCTGAATAATGCCCACGCCGGATGCTCCTGGAGACTTTGCACGGGTGATATTCAGGTAGGCAAAATCGCCAACAACATTGACAACCTAAAAGCCCGCCCCTTATCTGTGCCCGCCTGTGCCCAGGTGGCGGAATTGGTAGACGCACTAGTTTCAGGTACTAGCGGGTAACACCGTGGGGGTTCGAGTCCCTTCCTGGGCACCAAAGCTTTTCTAAGAGTCTGTTCGGAAAGTTCAAGCAGGATTGCTTATCTTTCTCACCATGAGTCGGATCGAGGCGAGACGCAAGAACGCGAGCGCTTTTCCATTCAGGCACTCCCAGTCCTTGGCGAGCCTG
>CANJBX010000017.1 GCA_947472885.1 Hyphomicrobiaceae bacterium | reverse complement strand
TTCGCATGGCTTGGCAGATGCCGCAGGCTCGCCAAGGACTGGGAGTGCCTGAATGGAAAAGCGCTCGCGTTCTTGCGTCTCGCCTCGATCCGACTCATGGTGAGAAAGCTAAGCAATCCTGCTTGAACTTTCCGAACAGACTCTTAGGCAGCGAGCGTCCGGAGTACGTACTGCAAGATGCCGCCGTTCTTGAAGTAATCGATTTCATCGACGGTATCGATACGGCAAATCAGCGGTACCCGCTTAAGCGTGCCGTCATCCATGACGATCTCGGCAATCATCTTCTGGCGCGGCTTGATCTCGCCATGCAGGCCGCGGATCGTGACCTGCTCGGAACCCTTGAGGCCGAGGGTCTGCCAGTTGGTGCCTTCCTCGAACACCAGCGGAACGACGCCCATGCCAATCAGGTTGGAGCGATGGATGCGTTCGAACGACTGGCAGATCACGGCGCGGACGCCGAGTAGCACGGTGCCCTTGGCAGCCCAGTCACGCGACGAGCCGGTGCCGTATTCCTTGCCGCCGAACACGACCAGCGGCACGCCTTCTTCCTTGTACTTCATGGCGGCGGTGTAGATCGGCAGCTGCTTCTTGTCGGGGTAGTGGATCGTCACGCCGCCTTCGATGCCGGGCACCATCTGGTTCTTGAGACGGATATTGGCGAAGGTGCCGCGCATCATCACCTGATGATTGCCGCGGCGCGTGCCGTACTGGTTGAAGTCCTGCGGACGCACCTGATGGTCGCGCAGGTATTCGCCCGCGGGGCTGGCTTCCTTGATCGAGCCGGCCGGTGAGATGTGGTCGGTCGTGATCGAGTCGAGGAACAGGCCAAGGACGCGCGCGTCTACAATGTCCTCGATCGGGGGCTGGCGCTTGTCCATGCCTTCGAAGTAGGGCGGGTTCTGCACGTAGGTCGAGCGATCGTCCCAGCCGTAGGTGAGGCCGCCCTTGACGGCGATCTTGCGCCAGTTGGCATCGCCCTTGAACACGTTGGCGTACTTCTTGGCGAACACCGCCTTGGTGATGCTCTTGCGCATGACCGAAGCAATCTCGCGATTGGTCGGCCAGATGTCCTTGAGGAACACCTTGTTGCCCTTCTTGTCGATGCCGAGCGGCGTCTTGTTCATATCGACGTTCATCGAACCCGCAATGGCGTAGGCGACGACCAGCGGCGGCGAGGCGAGATAGTTTGCGCGCACGTCCGGGTTGACGCGGCCTTCGAAGTTGCGGTTGCCCGAGATCACGGCCGCAGCGACAAGGTCCTGCTTGTTGATGGTCTCCGAAATTTCTTCCGGCAGCGGACCCGAGTTGCCGATGCAGGTCGTGCAGCCGAAGCCGACGAGGTTGAAGCCAACCGCATCGAGGTCCTTCTGCAGGCCGGAGTTCGAGAGATATTCGGCGACCACCTGCGATCCCGGCGCGAGCGAGGTCTTCACCCACGGCTTGACCTTGAGGCCTTTCTTGACGGCGTTGCGCGCCAGCAAGCCGGCGCCGACCATCACGCTCGGGTTCGAGGTGTTGGTGCAGGACGTGATCGCGGCGATCACCACGTCGCCGTGGCCGAGATCGTGATTGCGGCCTGCGACCGGCACGCGCTTGTTCATCTCGGCGCCCTTGCCGAATTCCTTGTCCATTGAGACCGCAAAGCCGGCCTTGACGTCCTTGAGCGGCACGCGGTCCTGCGGACGCTTCGGGCCGGCAAGTGACGGGATAATGCTGCCGAGGTCGAGCTTGAGGACATCGGTGCACACCGGGTCCGGCGTACTCTTGGTGCGGTACATGCCCTGCGCCTGCGCATAGGCTTTCACCAGCGCAACGCGGTCGTCCTTGCGGGCGGTGTCGGTGAGATACTTGATCGTCTCGTCATCGACCGGGAAGAAGCCGCAGGTCGCGCCATATTCCGGCGCCATGTTGGCGATGGTGGCGCGGTCGGCGAGCGACAGCGCCGAGACGCCGGGGCCGAAGAACTCGACGAACTTGCCGACGACGCCGCGCTTGCGCAGGATCTGCGTGACGGTCAGCACGAGATCGGTGGCGGTGACGCCTTCCTTCATCTTGCCGGTCAGCTTCATGCCGATTACTTCCGGCAGCACCATCGAATAGGGCTGGCCGAGCATCGCGGCTTCCGCCTCGATGCCGCCGACGCCCCAGCCGAGTACGGCGAGGCCGTTGACCATCGTCGTGTGCGAGTCGGTGCCGACAAGCGTGTCGGGATATGCGACTTCGAGCGTCTGCTCCTTGCCGTCGATCTTGATCTTGTCCTTGCGGGTCCACACCGTCTGCGACAGGTATTCGAGATTGACCTGATGGCAGATGCCGGTGCCGGGCGGCACGACGCGGAAATTCTCGAACGAACCCTGCGCCCACTTCAGGAAGCGGTAGCGTTCCAGGTTCTGCTTGTATTCTTCATCGACGTTCTTCTTGAACGCGGCGTTGTTGCCGAAGAAGTTGATGATGACCGAGTGGTCGATGACGAGATCGACGGGGACCAGCGGATTGATCTTGTTGGCGTCGCCGCCGAGGCTGTTCATCGCGTCGCGCATCGCGGCGAGATCGACCACCGCGGGGACGCCGGTGAAGTCCTGCATCAGCACGCGCGCCGGGCGGAACGGAATTTCCCGATCCGAGGTCTTGTCCTTCATCCACGCCACAAAGGCCTGCAGGTCCTGCTTGGTGACCGTGCGGCCGTCCTCGTTGCGCAGCATGTTTTCGAGCAGCACCTTCATCGAGAAGGGCAGCCGCGAAATACCTTTCAGTCCGGCTTTCTCCGCCGCCGGCAAGCTGTAGTACGCGTAGGTCTTGCTACCGACCTTGATTGTTCTGGCGCATTTAAAGCTATCGACGGAGGTCATGGCGGGCCTGATCCTTGTTCCGGCTGGCGGAAAGGCCGGAGGTGTATGGTAATTCAATACCGGACATGCGGGCTCCCCAACCCGCACACAGGGCGCGCGTGAATCCGCGATTCCTGTGCAATGTGCGCGTTATAGGAGCTTTTATGGCAGCCTGCCACACGCACGAAAGTTCTATACAAGATCGCCTGAAACTCGGTGATCGAATTTTTAACATGCCGAGAATGCGAAAGCGGCAACGGGCCATTCCAGGCGCTTGGCGGGGTAAATGAGCGGGCAGTCAGGCGCCATACGGCTTTCCGGTACCGGGCTGGGCTGCATTCGCGGCGGCCAGCAGGTGTTTTCCGGCCTTTCGTTCGGCATTGCTGCCGGGCAGGCCCTGGCGCTGACCGGGCCAAACGGCGCCGGCAAGACGACGCTGCTCAGGGTTATCGCGGGACTGCTGCGGCTCTCGGAAGGGCGGCTGGAGATTTCCGGTGGTGAGCCGGAGGCCAGCATTGCCGAGCAGGTCCACTACGTCGGCCATCAGGACGCGCTGAAGTCGTCGCTGTCGGTCGCCGAAAATCTCGATTTCTGGACCGGGTTTCTTGGCGAGAAATCTTCTTCGCGCGAAGGCCTGGAAGCCGTCGGCCTGATGGCGCTGGCCGGCCTTCCCGCCAGCTATTTATCCGCGGGCCAAAGGCGAAGGCTGGCGCTGGCGCGGCTTGTCACTGTGCCGCGAAAAATCTGGCTGCTGGATGAACCGACCGCGGCGCTCGATGCGGCGGCACAGGACAAGCTCGGCGATCTGATGCGTGATCATCTGGGCCTCGGCGGCATCGTGATCGCCGCAACGCATGGGCCGTTGCCGCTGGCGAACGTCGCGCAACTACAACTGGGAGCGCGCTGATGCCGCTGCGCGCGCTGCTCATCCGTGACATCAGGATTGCGCTGCGCATCGGCGGCGGCGCGCTGACCGGCGTATTGTTCTTCCTCGCGGTCGTCACGCTGATCCCGTTTGCGCTGGGGCCCGATCTCGCGCTACTGCGCCGCATCGGCCCTGCCATTCTCTGGCTTGGCGCGTTGCTCGCATCCTTGCTGACGCTCGACCGCTTGTTTGCCGACGACCAGGCCGACGGCTCGCTCGATCTCTTGCTCACCGGCCGCACGCCGCTCGAACTCGTCGTCGTGACCAAGGCTTTCGCGCATTGGCTCACCACCGGACTGCCGCTGGTCATCGCGGCGCCGGTGCTGGGCATCATGCTCAACCTCGAACCCGACGCCCTCGTCATCGTGATGCTGACGTTGCTCGCCGGCACGCCGGCGCTGACCTTCATCGGTGTGATCGGTGCGGCGCTTGCCGCCACACTTAGGCGCGGCGGATTGCTGCTGCCGATCCTGATCCTGCCGCTCACGGTGCCGGTGCTGATTTTCGGCGTGTCGGCTGCTAACGCGACCTTGACCGGACCTATGCCGTTCGGCACGCCATTCGCCATATTATGTGCGCTGACCCTGTTCAGCATGGTGATCGGGCCATTTGCCGCTGCGACCACGCTGCGGCAGGGAGCCGAATAATGCGGCGCGGTGCGGTGTTATTCCATGCCGAGGCGCCGCATTGCGGGCGCGCGAAGTGTTGCGTAGGAAAGTCCCGATGGCCCTGATCGATCTCGCCAACCCGACGCGCTTCCTGACGCTCGCGACCCGCGTGCTGCCGTGGCTTGTCGGGCTGACGCTCGCGCTGTTCGCGGTCGGCCTTTACCTCACGTTCTTTGTTGCGCCCGACGATTACCAGCAGGGTGCTGTCGTGAAGATCATGTTCATTCATGTTCCGAATGCGTGGTTGTCGATGTTTGTCTGGGGCGTGATGTGCGTCGCCGCGCTTGGCACCCTGGTATGGCGTCATCCGCTTGCCGACGTTGCAGCGAAAGCCGCGGCACCAATTGGCGCGGCATTCACGTTCCTCGCGCTTGCTACAGGCTCACTGTGGGGCCGTCCGATGTGGGGCACTTACTGGGTCTGGGACGCGCGGCTGACTTCCGTGCTGGTGCTGTTCCTGATGTATCTCGGCATCATCGCGCTGTGGCGCACGGTCGAGGATCCTTCGCGCGCCGCGCGCGCGGCGGCCATCCTGACGCTCGTTGGCGCAATTAACATTCCGATCATCAAGTTTTCCGTCGACTGGTGGAACACGCTGCATCAACCGGCATCGGTATTTCGCGCCGGCGGTTCGGCGATTGACAAGAGCATTCTTGTGCCGCTGCTGGTGATGGCGGTTGCGTTCACGCTGTTGTTTCTCACGCTGCACGTTGCCGCGATGCGCAACGAAATCCTGCGCCGTCGCATTCGCACGCTGCGGCTGTTGCAAGCTAGAATGACGAATGCTGGAGCCCGCGCGTGAATCTCGGCCAGCACGCCAGCTTCATTGTCGCGGCCTATGTGATCGCGATTGCGGTCGTCGGCGCACTCGTCATCTGGGTGATCGCGGACAGCCGCACGCAGAAGCGCATGCTTGCCGATCTCGAATCCCGTGGTGCGCGCCGCGCCGGAGAACGCGAACCATGAGCGGCGAGACGCTGCCCTCCGGCAAAAGCCCGGCCCGCCGCTTGATCGTGCTGGTGCCGCTGGCGGCGTTCATGCTGCTCGCGCTGCTGTTCCTCTTCCGTCTGTTTGCAGGCGACCCGTCGCATCTGCCGTCGGCGCTGATCGGACGTGCTGCTCCCATAGCCGATCTGCCGCCCATCGCTAATCTCTTGCGCGATGGCCAGCCGGTGCCCGGACTGCGGCCCGCGGATTTCATCGGCAAGGTCACGCTCGTCAATGTGTGGGCGTCATGGTGCGTGCCATGCCATGACGAGGCGCCGTTGCTTTTGAAACTCGCCGCCGACAAGCGCTTCACCGTCGCCGGCATCAACTACAAGGATCAGCCGGACAACGCGCGGCGCTTTCTCGGCCGCTACGGCAATCCGTTTGCGGCGTCGGGCGCGGACCAGAGTGGCCGCACGGCGATTGAATGGGGCGTCTATGGCGTGCCCGAAACCTTCGTCGTCGGGCGCGATGGCAAGATTGCGTACAAGCTGGTCGGGCCGATCAGTGAGGATAATCTGCAAAAAGTGTTGTTGCCGGCCATCGAGAAGGCGGTGGCTTCGCGCTAGTATCAGGATCACGGAATACCCAAGGGCGTTAAACGATGACGGCAAAAAAGGCCGCAAAGAAAAAGACTGCGAAAAAAGCCGGCGTCACGCGCCGCACGCAGGAGCAGCGCCGCGCCGGCACCCAGAGCCGCATTCTCAGCGCCGCGCTCGTAGTGCTGGTCGAGAAGGGCCACGCGTATTTCACCACGACCGGCGTTGCGGCGAAGGCCGGCGTGTCGCGCGGCGCGCAGGAAAACTACTACCGCACCCGCACGGACCTGATCGCAGCCGCCACCGCTTACGCCATGGACAATGCGGCCGCGCGCACCGAGGCATCAGCCGCCCATGCGGAGCGTTCGACCGATCCGCTCAAGGCATTTCTCGACGATGAAAAGGAATTCTTCTTCAGCAACACCTACGCGGCCATGGCCGAGCTGGCGCTCGCGGGTCGTGACGAGCCGGCGCTGAAGAAAATCCACCGCGATGCATTCGTGAAATTCGGCCGCATCCGCAACAGCGTGTGGATCAAGGCGCTGGTTGCCGCCGGCTATGGCGAGCAGGAGGTGCGCGAATTCGTCGAACTGACGGTGTACCTGCTGCGCGGCATGACCTTGGCCGAACTGATCCTGTCGCAGAAGCCGCCGCCGGGCCTGCTGCCGCGCTGGCATGCGCTCGCCCCCTTGATGCTCAAGAAGAAATAGCGCCTCTCAAGAAATAAGCACATCTGCTGGTATATTGCAGGGTGCCGGGAGCGGTGCTAGGCTTTCTCCCAATACAGAGCCGGAACAGCCCGGCGGAACATATATCGGGAGGGTCCAAAGATGAGCGGCAACCGCATTCTCACTACCCACGTTGGCTCTCTCGCGCGGCCGGAAGGTCTGCTCGACTGGATGGGCGCGATTGAAAAGCACGTCGCCGTGGATGACGCGGCGTTCGACGCATATCTTGCAAAAGCCGTCGCCGAAGTCGTCAGGCAGCAGGAAAAAGCTGGTGTCGATATTGTCAGCGACGGCGAGTTCGGAAAATTCCGTTCGTGGTCGTTTTATGTGATTGATCGTCTCGGCGGGATCGAAGAGCGCGCGGTGACGACGCCGGGCGGGCAGGGCAAGGACCAGAAGAAGTTTCCCGAATTCTACGCGCAGTATTTTCCAACCCAGAAACTGCCCAAGCGCGGCGTGTTCACCTGCGTAGGCCCTGTGACCTACAAGGGTCAGGCCGCGATCAAGCGCGACATCGATCATCTCAAGGCCGGCATGGCGGGCACGAAAGTTGCGGGCGGGTTTCTGCCCGTCGTCGCGCCGGCCAGCGCGGTGCCGTCGCATGCCAATGAATATTACAAGAATGACGAAGAATTCTTCTTCGCGCTCGCCGACGCGCTGCGCGAAGAATACAAGGCGGTGATCGACGCCGGTTTGTTTGTGCAGATCGATGATGCGTTCCTGCCGTATATGTACGATGTCGCCTTCGCCGATCAGCCGATTGAAAACTATCGCAAGTGGGTAGCGATGCGCATTGCTGCGCTCAACCACGCGCTGCGCGGCCTGCCGGAAGAGAAAATCCGCTATCACCTGTGCTGGGGTTCGTTCAACACGCCGCACACGACCGACGTTGCCTTGAGTGCGATTGTCGATCTGGTCACCACGGTGAAGGCCGGCGCCTATTGCCTCGAAATGGCGAACCCGCGCCACGAACACGAATGGCGCGTCTGGGAAAAGGCCAAGCTGCCGGAAGGCCGCAAGCTCATCCCCGGCGTCATCAGCCACGCCACCAACATCGTCGAACACCCGGAATTGGTGGCGGAACGGCTGGTGCGTCTGGCGAAGATCGTCGGCCGCGAGAACATTCTCGCCGGCACCGACTGCGGCTTTGCGCAGACGCCCTATACGCCGCGCGTGCACCCTTCGATCATGTGGGCAAAGCTGGAAGCGCTGGCGGAAGGCGCGGCCATCGCGTCAAAGGAACTCTGGAAGAAGTAGGCTGGCGTTGCTGTCATTGCTTAGCTGCGCTCGCAACGACAGTGCGACAAAAATGACAGCGCGACAAAATTACGAAATCCGCCGTGGCGCGGTCATGATCGCGCCACGATGCGGTAACTACCATGGCACCCATGGATTCAGCGCCTGCTGAATCAATTTTGGGAGAACGCCAATGCGTAAACTGACCCTTGCCACGCTTGCACTTGCTGTCGCCGCCCTTACCTCGCCGTCGTATGCGCAGCCCGCCACTGCTCCGGCGACGTCTGCCAAGCCGGCAACGCCGGTGGCCGCGCCCGCCAAGCCTGCCACCACGACCGCCGCGACACCCGCAGCCGCGCTGATCGACATCAATTCGGCCAGCAAGGACGATCTCGAGAAGCTGACCGGCATTGGCCCGGCGCGCGCCGACGCGATCATCAAGGGCCGTCCCTACAAGGGCAAGGACGAGCTGACCCAGAAGAGCGTCATCCCGCAGAACGTCTACGACGGGATCAAGGACAAGATCATCGCGAAGCAGAAGTCGTAAGCGCCTGTTGTCACTCCGGGATGCGCTCGCGCATCTGGCGCAGTAACTCCAGCCCTCTCCCTATGGGGGGAGGGAATCGCCCTAGCCGGAATTGTTTGAGCGCGGTAGTATCCAAGTAGAGATCTACGCAGCCTCACGTCTGACGGGGGATGATATGGGGAAACGTCTTGCTGCTTCCGCATGGATCACGCTTCTCGCGGCAAGTTTCCACTGCCACGCGGCCCGTGCACAGCCCACCGACCCCGCGCGCATCGCTATCGTTGATGTCTCGCTGGATACCCGGCCGTTCCTTGATGGGCTTGAGGCGGTCGGCGTCAAGGTAATCGGAAGATATTATTCCCGCTGCCCGCAAGGCGATCCATTCAAGCACAAGCGTTTCCTCGACAACCAGGACGGCCAGCCTGAAGCTGATGCAATTCTGGCGCACCGGGCGCGTTTCGCGATCCTGTCCGTCTACCAATACAACAGCAGCAGCCAGAATAAATTTGGCGGGTCGTCCTGGTTCAGCGTTCCGGTCAACTACGACTACGATCCGGAAAGCCGGACCTCCACCTATGACTGGATGAACTGCGTAAGACCCATGCGGGCGCTGACCGCACGGCAGGAAGGATCGCTCGATGCCAAGGCCGCCGTTTCGCAGGCAAGAAAAGTAGATCAGCCGAGAGGCAGCGCTATCTATTTTGGCGTGGACCTCGATTACAACGCGGCACTGAGACAGGGCGTTCTCGATTATTTCAGCGCCGTTCGCAAAGTCCTGACCGAAGCCGGTTACCTTGTCGGCGCCTACGGTAACGGCGACTCCCTGAAGCTGCTCAAAAATCCGCCGGCACCTCTCCAGCCGCTCATCGACTTCGCATGGATCAATGCATCACGCGGGCACGGCGGGAATGTTGAAGAGTACAACAGCAATCACTGGGACCTGTTCCAGACCACGACGGACGTCGATTACCGCTTGCCGACAGGGCAAACCATCAACCTCGATACCGACGTTCAAAATGCCTCGGCCCCGGACAAGTATCTGGGGTTCTGGCGGCGCGCAGGAAGCCCCGGCAGTCCCGACGGAAAAGTCCTTGTGGAGGCCGACCGGACAAGGGCGATTTCTGCGGCCAGGCGTTTTTCATGCGCAGGGAGAGCGCGCATCAGAGAGACGCCGACGGAACAAGGCGCATCGCTCAGGCTGGGATGCGGGGTTCCCGCCCGTGGGTGTGATCCAATGACGGATGGCAACGGCAACGTCATTGGCGCCGACGATGATCTCCGGCGTCGGGTCTGCTTCGGCAATGTCGCGCGCGTCTTCGGGCCCGACCCGACCGGAACATTTGTTCAGGCCGATTGCGACGAGGACGGGAAGCCGGACGGCTGGATCAAGGTGCAGGATTTATCGCCGCATTTTGGCGTTCGGCCTGCCTGGGTGAATAACCGGGCAAGACGCATAAACCTGACGCGCAGAGACACGTTCTGCGAACCAAGGCCGTGATGGCTGCGTGAAGCCGGCCGCGAGCGCGATGCGGCGCTTACTTCTCTTCCGCAATCTCCGGCGACGCATGCTTCGTCAGCAGCGGCACCTGCGCGGCGGCGAAGACAAACGTCAGCCCGGTGACAACGAATACCTTGAAGTTCACCCACATGTCGGTCGTCTGCGTGCGCCAGACGATCTCGTTCAGCACCGCGAGAAACAGGAAGAACGCCGCCCAGCGCAAGGTCAGTCTGCGCCAGCCTTCCGGCGTCAGGTGAAACATCGTGTCGAACACGATGGACAGAAAGTTCTTGCCCAGCAGTTGCCCGCCCAGCAGCGTTCCGCCGAACAGCACATAGATAATCGTCGGCTTGAGCTTGATGAAGGTCTCGTTCTGGAAGAACAGCGTCAGCGCGCCGAACACGAGTACGATAACGGCGGTCACCACCGGCATGATCGGCAGGTGACGTGTCAGCACGTAGGAAACGATCAGCGCGGCGACGATGGCTGCCATGAAGACGGCGGTGGCGACGAAGATGCCGACGTGTTCGCCGCTGACGATGGCTGTCGGCAGGATCGGCGCGAACACCGGCAGGAACAATCCCGGCCGCGAGTTGGCGAAGAAGAACAGCACCAGCGGCCCGATATCGAGCGCGAGCTTGAGGAGGGGATTGAGGCGGGGCTTGTCGGTGATTGTGTTCATCGGGAATGTCTAACTTTTTGCGGCGGCGTTGTCATTGTTGGTTGTCACTGACAGTCAGGCGTCATCGCCAGTGTAACCCTCTCCCCTTGAGGGAGAGGGTCGCGCGAAGCGCGGGGTGAGGGGTAACGGTCTTTGTTGGGCAAGCGACCCCTCACCCGGCTCGCTGTGCTCGCCACCCTCTCCCTCAAGGGGAGAGGGTCTGTGCCACAAGCTGGTAGTGATTTACTCTAACCCCGCCACGGCCTTCGCAAATCCATCCGCGTCGAACGCTTCGAGATCATCCACGCCTTCGCCCAGTCCGATGTAATGCACCGGCAGATTATATTTTGCGGCGATGGCAACGAGGATGCCGCCGCGCGCGGTGCCGTCGAGCTTGGTCATGACGAGACCCGTGACGCCGGCGACCTTCTGGAACTCGGCAACCTGCGACAACGCGTTCTGGCCGACGGTCGCGTCGAGTACCAGCACGACGGCGTGCGGCGCGGTGGCATCGACCTTCTTCATCACGCGCACGATCTTGTCGAGTTCGCTCATCAGGCCGGTCTTGTTTTGCAAACGCCCCGCGGTGTCGATCAGCAGCACGTCGGCGCCTTCAGCGCGCGCGGCTTCCATCGCCTCGTAGGCAAGGCTTGCGGCATCCGAGCCCTGTTCGCGCGCGATCACCTTTGCGCCGATGCGGCCGCCCCAGATTTTCAACTGCGCGATGGCGGCGGCGCGGAACGTGTCGCCGGCGGCGAGCATGACCTTGTATTTTTCATTGGTGAGTTTTGCGGCGAGCTTGCCGATGGTCGTGGTCTTGCCGGAGCCGTTGACGCCGACGACCAGAATGACGAACGGCTTGTGCGTGCCATCGATAGCGAGCGGCTTTTGCACGGGCGCTAGAATCTTGCCGACTTCGGCGGCGAGGATCGCTTTCACCTCGTCGCCGCTGACGGTCTTGTCATAGCGACCCTGGCCGACGGCGGCGGCGATGCGCGCCGCCACATCCACACCGAGGTCGGCGCGGATCAGCAGTTCCTCGAGTTCCTCGATGGTTGCGCCATCCAGCTTGCGCTTGGAGACGAGATCCGCGACCGCGCCGCCCAGCGCCGACGACGTGCGCTTGAGCCCGCCGGTCAGGCGCTGCCAGAGGGATGGTTTTGGTTCGGTCATCTACAATTTCACTGTGGGCATCTTCTCGTGTGCCGTGATAGCGGTTTAGTCATGACACTTAAAGCCATCACGCCCGAGTTCATGCTGTCGCGCGTCCTGTACCGCGACGGCCTGATGCTGGTGGTGGACAAGCCGGCCGGTATCGCCGTGCATCGCGGTCCCAAGGGCGGCGGCGCGTTCGAGGACCATTTCGACGCGCTGCGCTATGGTTTGCCGAAAGCGCCTTCGCTGGCGCACCGGCTGGACAAGGACACGTCGGGCTGCCTCGTGCTGGGACGGCACAGGAAGGCGCTGGCGCATCTGGGGCTTCTGTTCAAGCACGGCAAGATCGGCAAGACCTACTGGGCGGTGGTCGAGGGCGGCCCGGCCGTGAACGAAGGCACCATCGACATCGCGCTGTCCAAACTGAACGTCGAGCGTGGCTGGTGGATGAAGCCGGACCCAGCCGGTATGCCATCGCAATCGACGTGGAAGGTGATGGGGCGTGGAGAAGGATTTACGTGGCTCGCGCTGGAGCCGGTGACGGGCCGCACGCATCAGCTGCGCGTGCATTGTGCCGCGATGGGCTGGCCGATCTTCGGCGACAATATCTATGGCACTGCGCCGCAGTTCGGCGGGCCGGTGATGCATCTGCAATCGCGCGAAATCGTCGTGCCGATTTCCAGGAACAAGCCGTCGATTGCGGTCACGGCGCCGGTGCCGGAACACATGCGCGAGAAGCTGACGCTGTGCGGGTGGCGCGAGGAAGATTTAAGCCGCGATCAGGTGGCTGCCGTCGTGGCCGGCGACGTGCGCATCGAGCAATGAGCCGGGCGTAGCATCGAGCCGGAGGCGTACCGGCGTGAACTGTTCGGTGCGGCCGATATTGCCGCGCTCGGCCAGCACTGTGCGCGTGCTACCGACTTCGCTGTCGAGATGACGATGCAGCGCCGCGTGGCCTTTGTCGCGCAGGCGCTTGGCGCGCTCCTTGATGATGGCATGCGCGAGTTGCGGCATGCGCGCGGCGGGCGTGCCGGGGCGTGGCGAGAACGGAAACACATGCAGCTGTGTCAGGCCGCATTCATCGACGAGATCGAGCGAGCGGGTGAACATGTCCTCGGTTTCGGTCGGAAATCCCGCAATGATGTCCGCACCGAAAAAAATGTCCGGGCGCAGGCGGCGCATGTCCGCGCAGAACGCGATGGCCTGTGCGCGGGAGTGGCGGCGTTTCATGCGCTTGAGGATCATGTCGTCGCCGGCCTGCAGCGACAGATGCAGATGCGGCATCAGCCGCGCTTCGCTGGCGAAAGCATCGCGCAGGTCGTCGTCGCATTCGGCGGCGTCGATGGAGGAGAGGCGCAGCCGCGCCAGCTCGGGCACATCGTGGAGGATCTGCTTCACCAGCGTGCCCAGCTTGGGCGTGCCGACGAGATTTTCGCCGTAACTCGTCAGATCGACGCCGGTGAGGACGATTTCGCGGAAGCCATTGTCGACCAGACGCTGCACCTGCATCACGGCCTCGGCGGCCGGGATGGAGCGCGAATTGCCGCGCCCGAACGGGATGATGCAGTACGTGCAGCGATGATCGCAGCCGTTCTGGATTTGCACGAAGGCGCGCGTACGGCCATCCTGCGATTCCACCGGCGTCGCGGCCGGCGCACCCACAGTCATGATGTCGGTGACGGCAATTTTATCGCCTGAAGTTTCGATGGTCTTGCGTGCGGCAGTCCACGGCGTAGCGCGCATCTTGTCGTCGTTACCCAGCACCAGTGACACTTCCGGCATCGCTGCAAAGGTCTGCGGCTCGGTCTGTGCAGCGCAGCCGGTGACGATAATCTTGCCGCCGCGCTCGCGCGAAATCCGCCGGATGGTCTGGCGCGCTTTCGCGACCGCCTCGTTGGTCACGGCGCAGGTGTTGACGACGGTGAGGTCTGAAAGCCCGGCGCGTTCGGCGTTGTCGCGGATGATCTGCGACTCGTGAATGTTGAGCCGGCAGCCGAGCGTGACGACATCGACGGTCATGGCGGCTTATGCCTTGGCAAACAGAGCGGGATCGAAGCGGCCTTCGTATTCGTATTCGACCGGCCCAGTCATCAGCACATGGTCGTCGCGTTCGCGCCATTCGATCTGCAGGTCGCCGCCGGGCAATGTCACCGTAACTTTTCGGCCGGTGCGGCGCGTGCGCGCGGCGGAGACGGCGGCGGCGCAGGCGGCGGTGCCGCATGCCTTGGTCAGTCCCGCGCCGCGCTCCCAGGTGCGCACGATCAAATGTTCCTTCGACTTCACCGCGCACAGCGAGATGTTGGCGCGCTCCGGGAAGATCGGATGGTTCTCCAGCAACGGGCCAATTTTGCCGAGGTCATAGGCCGTCACATCATTGACCCAGAAGATCGCGTGCGGGTTTCCCATGCTGACGACCGACGGCGTATCGAGGATCGGCTTGTCGATGGGGCCGATCTGCAACTCGATGTGGCGCGTGTCGTGGAACGGCTCGGCGAGCGGAATTTCATTCCACGCAAACTTCGGCGTCCCCATATCGACGGTGGCGATCAGCGGCTGCGCGCCCGGCCAGCAGTTGATGAGCCCGGCGCTGGTCTCGAAGGTCAGCGCGTTCTTGCCGCTTTCCTTGAACATGACATCGGCGACGCAGCGCATGCCATTGCCGCAGGCGCCGGCTTCCGAACCGTCGTTGTTGTAGATGCGGACAAAGCCGTCAGTGCCCGGTGTGCGCGCGGGAAAAATTGCCATCAGCTGGTCGTAGGGCGCGCCCTGGGGGCTCGCGGCGGCGCGGGCGTCTTCGGCGGAGATGACGGCGCGGGATTGCCGCAGATCGACCACCACGATCTCGTTGCCGAGGCCGTTCATCTTCACGAATGCGTGGTTAGCGAGCGCGCTCACGATTTTGTGCCCGGAATGACGTGGTTGTTGGGTCGTTATATGTGCAACCGCCGCCATTTGGCCAGAACCGGACGGCAGAATCAGGAATTCCTCGGGTTTACGCATTAACCGCAAGACCCGTGACGCAGGACAGCTTGAGCGATATTGTCCGGATCGCCGGGCGATTTGCGGTGGTGTTACCCTGTCTCTTCGACAGCCTCCTTCTAAGCTTTTTGCGGAGCTTTTCATGTTGCGATGGTCTGGCATGCTGATGGTGGGCGCTGTGCTGGCGCTGAATGTCGCGGCTTTTGCGCAAACGCCGCCGCCGCCGGCCAACCGGCCCGCCACCACGACGCCAGCCCCAGTGACGTCCTCGACCCCCGCAACGCCGCCGGCCCCCGCCATTCCTGCGCCGCCGCCGACCGCCGCCGTGACGCCCGATGCCTTCGGCACCGAGGTCGCGCTGGTCGAAAAGACCATCATCTATTTCAAGGGCACCGGAAACTGGGATGCCGCCTTCGACACCATCGTCGATGGCTTCAAGACCGTGCGCGCTTTCATGGACAAGGCAGGCATCAAGCCATCCGGCCCGCCGATCACGATCTACACCGCGACCGACGACACCAGCTTTTCGTTCCAGGCGGCTGTCCCGGTTGCGGAAGCGCCGAAGGATCCGCCGAAGGGCGATATCGCCATGGGCAAGTCGCCGACCGGCAAGGCGCTGAAGTTCGTCCATCGCGGTTCATACGACTCGATGGATACGACCTACGAGGCGATCACCAACTATCTCGATGAGAAGCAGCTCGACGCCAAGGACCTGTTCATCGAGGAATACCAGACCGATCCGGTGAACACGCCGGAGGACAAGCTGGTGATCGACGTCTACGTGCCGATCCGCTGACGCGTCACTGCACGGCAATAATACCGCCTCAATTACGCCGCCGTGGTTCGCATTCATTCCTCATGCATTGGGAGGAATTGATGAAGCGACTTTTCATGCTTGCTGCCGGTTTGCTCGCGCTGATGCTTTCGCCCGCGGGCGCGCAGGACAGGCTTTCCCCGCCGCACATCAGTATCAGTGGTGAAGCCACGATGAGTGTGCCGCCCGATACGGCGCGCATTCGCGCGGGCGTTTCCACCACCGGGCCTACGGCGCGCGACGCGAGCGCGGCCAATCGCAAGGCAATGGCCTCCGTAATGGCGGCGTTAAAAGCGGCGGGGATTGCGGAGAAAGACATGCAGACTTCGCGCTATTCGATCCAGCCGGTTTACAGCAACACGCCGCAGCAGAAGATCACCAGCTTCATCGCGAGCAACAGCGTGACACTGACGATCCGCAAGCTCGATGACTCCGGCGATCTGATCGACAGGCTGACGGATGCCGGCGCGAATTCGTTCGGCGGCGTCGAGTTCATTGTCAGCGATGCCAGCAAGCTGCTCGACAAGGTGCGCGCCGATGCGCTGGCGGATGCGCGCCGCAAAGCGCAGATCTATGCGGACGCCGCGGGTGCGAAGCTCGGCAGCCTGCTGTCGCTTTCCGAAAGCGCCAGCGGGCCGCGTCCGATGATGTACATGGCGCGTGCTGCCGCGTCCGCGCCGGAGACTTCGATCTCCGCCGGCGAAAACACGCTGCAGGTTTCGGTCAACGCGACGTTCGAACTGGTGAAGTGAGCGAATAATTATCGCTCATACGCACGCGTGATGATGTTGTGGCATTCCTATCACGCGCGCCGGGTTTGTTGGTCTTTGCGGCGCAGCGAAGCGCGCGCCGTAGTGGCAATCGTCATCGCGATTTGCAACCGTGCCGCACCCGGCATTCTGCCGGTGTTGGGGGAAATCATGTTGTCGTTTCGTTACGCGGCGCACGCGCGCCGTATGGGTATCTTTGCCGCGATCATCGGCGTAGCGCTTCTCATCACATCCGGCATCGCCGCCGCTCAAGAAACCAAACCCACATCCATTCCGGCGGGCAAGGCGCGGCTGGTGTTAAACCGCGTCGCCGGCATTGTGTTCGTAGCCGGAGCGGCAATTGTGAAGGTCAACGGTCAGGAAGTGGCCACGCTTTGGGCAGATAAGTCGGCGGTCGTCGATATCGCTCCTGGTGCCGTCGTTGTCAGTGTTGCCGCATGGGCATCGCCCGGAGATGTTGCCGCCGATCTGAAAGCGAAAGCGGGAACAACTTACTACTTTGAAATTGCGCCGCGCCCAGAGCGTATCAACTTTTTGGGAACGATCGGTGCGATCGGCCAGTATATTGACGCCGCTACAAAGAAGAACACCGGCCATTTTTCGATACGGCAGGTGAAAAAGAAGTAGCCGCCTCGCGATACTCGGCGTCACCCTCCCCGCTGAGCGGGGAGGGATGAACCTGGGTTACAACTCCCAGACCTCGCCGGGTTTCAGCACGCGGAAATTTTCCGGCGCGATGTCCGCCGCGGCGCGTGCTTCGATCAGCGCCTTGACCGGCGCGTCGATGGCTTCATCGGTGAGTTGAAACACGCCGTAGTGATGGCCGAGTGCATATTCCGCGCCGAGGTCGCCAAATGATTTCACCGCATCGTCCGGGTTCATGTGCTGGTCGCGCATGAACCAGCGGGGCTCGTAGGCGCCGACCGGCAGGATGGCGAAGCGGAACGGGCCGTGCTTCTCGCGTGCTTCTCGAAAGTGCTGGCCTTCGCCATAGCCGGTGTCGCCGGCGTGATAGATTTTTCCCGCCGGCGTCTCGATGACGAAGGCACACCACAAGGCCTTGTTGCGGTCGCGCAGGCCGCGTGCCGACCAGTGCCGCGCCGGCAGCAACGTCACGGCAAGTCCGTTGCCGAGATCGGCGCGCTGGCCCCAGTCATAGGCTTCGGCACGCATCGTTGAATCGTAGGACTTGATAATGGTGTCGTTGCCGAGCGGCGCGACGATGCGTGGCTGGTCGCGTTCGTGAAGCCTCATGAGCGTTGCGGCATCGAGATGGTCGTAGTGGTTGTGCGTGATGAGCACGATGTCGATTTTCGGCAGCTTGTCGAACGCAATGCCGGGGTCGCAGGCGCGTTTCGGTCCGGCGAAGCTGAAGGGTGAGGCGCGCTCCGACCACACCGGGTCGGTGATGATGTTCAGCCCGACGGTCTGGATGAGGTTCGTCGCATGCCCGACGTGGCTGATGCGCCAGGTGTTGCCGGGAACGCGGGCGGGCGGCGTATCGGCGAATTCGTTTTCGACCCGCGCCGGCCATTGCGCCTTGTTGCCCTCGCGATACCAGCGCCACTGGTCGGCAAAGTGCTTCGGCGGCATGCCGTTCTTGTCGAAAAACCGCGTGCCGTCGAAGTGGTCGGATACCGGGCCGTCGTAATAGGTAAAGGGCATGGCGCGAGCCGCCATGGCTGCCGCCGTCGCCCCGGCAATGCCGAGTCCGGCGATCAATGCGCGTCGGGAAAGACTCATGCTGGGTATGTCTATGCGCCGTTACTGCGGCTGGATTTTGGCAATACCAACCAGCTTGCCCCACAAAGTACGGCGCTCGCGCAGCAACGCGTCCATATGTTCGAATGTCATCGGCGGGAATGTCTCCGCGCCGACGATGGCAAGGCCGGACTTGATCTCCTCGTTGGCGCCAAGCTGGTTCATCCAGCCGTTGAGTTTTGCGCGAATCTCCGGTGGCGTGCCGGCGGGCGCATAGGCGCCGAAAAATCCGTCGATGTCGAAATCGGGAAATCCCGCTTCCGCCATTGTCGGTACACCCGGCAGAACAAGCGGCCGGCGTTTGGAACTGACCGCGAGCGGCTTGATGCGTCCGTCGCGGATCGGCACCAGCGCGGCGCCCACATCGGCGAATACGAATTCGATCTCGCCGGCGATCAGTGCGTTCACGCCATCGACTGTGCCGCGGAAGTTGACGCCTTCGATGTCGATCCCGGCCATGGCCTTCTACAGTTCGCCCATCAACTGGGCACCGGAGTTGGTGATTCCGTAGTGCGCTTTCCCGCCCTTGCTCTTGATCTGCGCGGTAAGCTCGCCAACCGTATTCGCCTGCGTGCGCTGCGGATTGATCACAAGCACAAACGTATTCCACACCATCGGCGCGATGGGTGCGAAATCCTTTTCCGGATTGTAGGTAAGCTGTTTGAACAGATAGATGTTGCCGACTGGCGTCGAGTCCGGCCCGAACAGGATCGTGTGGCCGTCGGGTTTGGATGTCGCGACCGATTGCGCTGCGACCATCGCGTTGGCGCCTGGCCGGTTCTCGACGATGACAGGCTGGCCTGCGAGCGGGGTCAGCCGCTGGGTGAAATTGCGCAGGAAGGTATCCGGAGAGCCGCCGGCTGGAAATCCAACGACAAATTTCAATGTGTGATCGGGATACTGCGCCGCTGCGGGTAGCGTGAATGCAAGCGTCGCGACCAGCGCCGCCAATACATGCGAGCAACCAGTTCTCATCGACGTCCTCCCCTGTGCCGGCCCGTTACGCGCCGATCCGGCAAGGATCGAACGGGAAGCCGGGGCGGTCAATCGTGATTTCTGCTCTGCTTGACGCAGCGGGCCATTGGGCCATTAATTTGCGGTGCGTTGCGAACTTCGTTCGGGGACGACCGGCCATGCTGACCAAAGAGCAAAACGAGCTACTCACCCGTACCGGATCCGGTACGCCGGCGGGCGAATTGTTCCGCCGGTACTGGCAACCCGTCGCGCTTGCCGAGGAACTGCCGCCTGGCACATCGCCGCGGCCGGTCCGGTTGCTCGGCGAAGACCTTGTGCTGTTTCGCAATGCGAAGGACGAGATCGGGCTGATGGGCCTGCGCTGCCCTTGGTTATGCGCGCGTCGAAGGTGAAGGCCTGCGCTGTCTTTATCACGGCTGGCTGCTGGCGAAGAACGGGCGTTGCCTCGAACAGCCGGGCGAACCCGCGGCAAGCAGCTACAAGGATACGATCCGCCATCCGGCTTACCCCTGCCGCGAAGCTGGCGGGTTAATCCTGACCTACATGGGGCCGGGCGAAGCGCCCCCGCTGCCGAATTTTCCGATCTTCTCCGCGCCCGCCGCACATGTGTGGACCAGCAAACTCATTCACGAATGCAACTACCTGCAAGGCAACGAGGGCAATGTCGATCCCCAGCACCTGTCGGTCCTGCATCGCATGTCGTCACCCAGCAAGGCGCCGGACGAACGCACCAAGCAGGTCGATGCGCTGCTCGCCGCCGACGTTGCGCCGCTGATCGAAGTCGAAATCGCACCGTTCGGTTTGCGTGTGTTCGCGACGCGTATGCTTGGTGCTGACGAAAAATACGTCCGCATCAGTAATTTTATCATGCCGAACTGCTCGGCGTTCGACGGTGGACCCTTGCATGATCCGGCGAAGTCGCCGCCAAAGCCTAACATCGGCTACTGGATGCACTGGCATGTGCCGATCGATGACCATCATCACTGGAAGTACGCGATTGCGTATTGCTATGACGATCCAATCGACGCTGCGTTTCAGCATCGGCTCGTCCGCAGCGAGATGACCGAAGACTACGACACGCGGCGGCGGCGTTCGAATCGCTACTTGCAGGACCGCGGCGAGATGGAGCGGCTGACGTTCCTGGGGATGGGGTTCAATTTCTACGACCACGACCGTTTCGCAGTTGAAAGCCAGGGCGGGGTCAGCGACCGCACACGGGAACATCTCGGCGCCTCCGACCGCGGGGTGATTGCCATGCGGCGGCTGATGATCCGCGCTATCGAAGGGTTGCAGGGCGGCGAGGCGCCGACGCTGTCGGCCTCAAACGGTGCCGATCCGGTCGCCGACCTGGTGGTGGTATCGCAGAAGGTACCGGCGGATGCCGAAACCAAGGCGGTCTGGCGGCAATACCGCCCGCAACAGGGTAAACGGCCGGTTTTGGCCTCCTGACTTGACGGAAAAGGCGGGCGCTACTAGTTTCCGCCCGCTCACCTAGAGCCAGACTACCCATCCGCCGCCCAGCCCGAGAGGCCGGAGGTCAACGCCCGACAGCGCTATGCGCCCTCGGGCGCGAAAGTGTTTTGAGATTACGATGTTCGACTCGCTGTCGGAAAAACTGACTGGCATCCTCGACCGCCTGACGCGGCGCGGCGCGCTGTCGGCCGCCGATGTCGATGCTGCCGCGCGCGAAGTCCGCCGCGCGCTGCTTGAAGGCGATGTCGCGCTCGAAGTCGTCAACGCATTCATCGTCAAGCTGAAGGAACGTGCGGTCGGCGTCGAAGTCATCAAGTCGGTGACGCCCGGCCAGATGGTCGTGAAGATCGTTCACGACGAACTCATCGAAACGCTGGGCGCGAGCGCGCAGCCAATTGATCTTAATGCGCCCGCGCCCGTCGTCATCATGATGGTCGGCCTGCAGGGCTCCGGCAAAACCACCACCACGGCGAAACTCGCGCTGCGTCTTTCCAAGCAGATGAAGCGCAAGGTGCTGATGGCTTCGCTCGATACGCGCCGACCGGCGGCGATGGAGCAGCTTGCGGTGCTGGGCACGCAGGTTGAAGTGCAGACGCTGCCGGTTGTTGCCGGCCAGACGCCGGTGCAGATCGCGGCGCGCGCCGTCACCGCGGGCAAGCTCGGCGGTTACGACGTCGTGCTGCTCGATACCGCGGGCCGCATCACGCTCGACGAAGAAATGATGCTTGAAGCCGCCGAAGTGCGGCGCAACGCTAATCCGCATGAAGTGCTGCTGGTCGCCGATGCACTGACCGGCCAGGACGCCGTCAACCTCGCGCGCTCGTTCAACGAACGTGTCGGTCTCAGTGGCATCGTGCTGACGCGCGTCGATGGCGACGGCCGCGGCGGCGCGGCGCTTTCCATGCGTGCCGTCACCGGCAAGCCGATCAAGCTGATCGGTACCGGCGAAAAGATGGATGCGCTGGAGGATTTCGATCCATCGCGTATCGCCGGACGTATTCTCGGCATGGGCGACATTGTCTCGCTGGTCGAGAAGGCCGCGCAGACCATCGATGCCGAGAAGGCCGCGCGCACCGCCGAGCGTATGCGCAAGGGTCAGTTCGACCTGAACGACCTGCGCGATCAGCTCGACGGCATGATGAAGATGGGCGGCATTGGCGGACTGATGGGTATGATGCCCGGCGTCGCCAAGATGAAGACCCAGATGGCGAATGCGAACCTGAACGACAACACGCTCAAGCGTCAGGTCGCGATCATCAATTCGATGACCAAGAAGGAGCGCCGCAATCCCGATTTGCTCAAGGCGAGCCGCAAGAAGCGCATCGCCGCCGGCTCCGGCACCAAGGTCGAAGAGATCAACAAGTTGCTCAAGATGCACTGGTCCATGGCCGACATGATGAAGGCGATGGGTTCGGGCAAGCGCGGCCCGATGGCCGGCCTCGGCAATATGCTCGGACTTGGCGGCGGCATGCCGTCTGCCGAAGACATGGCGAAGCTCGCCGAAAAAATGCCGGGCGGTCTGCCGCCTGGAATGCCCGGCGCTCCGGGCGGCGGGTTGCCTGCGAAATTTCCTGGCCTGTCCGGCGGAATGCCGGGATTGGGCGGGATGAAATTGCCCGGCGGTGTGCCGCCGGGTCTCCCCGGACTGGGGAAGAAGAAGTAGCGAATAATTCAACTCAACCGAAACACACCGAACGAAGTTCAAAAGAAGGAAACTAAAATGTCAGTCGTTATCCGCATGGCTCGCGCCGGCACCAAGAAGCGCCCGTTCTACCACGTCGTTGTCGCCGACAGCCGCTATCCGCGCGATGGCCGTTTCATCGAGCGTCTCGGCTACTTCAATCCGCTGCTGCCGAAGGACAAGAAGGAACGCCTCGTCGTTGACTTCGAGAAGATCAAGGCATGGCTTGCCAAGGGCGCGCAGCCGTCCGATCGCGTGTCGCGTTTCCTCGATGCCGAAGGCATCAAGAAGCGTGAGCCGCGCAAGAACCCCGAGAAGGCAATTCCGCGCAAGCAGCGCAAGGCGAACGCCGAAGAAGCCGCCAAGCAGGCCGCTGCCGCGCCGAAGCCGGCTCCGGCTGCGTAATTTTCTCGCATTGCGCATGATGGTTTGGGAAGCCGGGCTGTGACCCGGCTTCTCGCTATAGCGGACCCACTGGATAGCGCCTCATGGCAAGCAAGCAGAATGACAAGCGCATCTGCGTCGCCAAGATTGGCGCGGCGCACGGCATTCGCGGCGACGTGAAGCTGTGGCCGATGACGGCCGATCCGATGGCGTTCCTCGACTACGGCACGCTTGAGAGCGAAGACGGCAAGCGCACGTTCGAGTTTGCCAAGGCAAAACCCGCCGGCAACTTCCTGATCGCGCATATCAAGGGCGTCGATGATCGCGACGCCGCCGAGAAGCTGGTTCACACTGAACTTTACGTGTCACGCGACAGCCTTCCCGAGATCGAAGAAGACGGCGAATTCTATTACGCCGATCTGGTCGGCCTGAAGGCTGTCGATCCCGCCGGTGCTATGATCGGTGAAGTCGCCGCCATGCATAATTTCGGCGCTGGCGATCTTGTGGAACTGCGGCTGCTCAATGTGCGCGACACGGTGCTGATCCCGTTCACGGAAACCACCGTGCCGGAAATCGATATCGCGGGCGGCAAGGTCACGGTCGAGATGCCGGCCGAAGTCGAGGCCGATCCGTCGGAAGACGGCGCGCCGAAACGCGAGCTTTAGCCATGTGGCGCGCGTCGGTCCTCACGCTATTTCCAGAAATGTTCCCGGGGCCGCTCGGCATCAGCTTGACCGGCAAGGCGCTGACCAGCGGTATCTGGTCGCTCGATGCCCATGACATTCGTGAACACACGACCGACAAGCATCGCACGGTGGACGACACGCCCGCCGGTGGCGGAGCCGGCATGGTACTCAAGCCCGATATTCTGGCGCGTGCGATTGATGCGGTGGCAGACGCAAATGCTTCTGAAATTCGTCCGAAATTGCTGATGACGCCGCGCGGCGCGCCGTTGACGCAGGCGCGCGTGTCTCAACTTTCCGCTGGGCCGGGTGTTACCATCGTCTGTGGCCGTTTCGAGGGCATTGACGAGCGCGTGATTGCGGCGCGCGGCCTCGAGGAGGTTTCCATCGGCGACTATGTGCTGTCGGGCGGCGAGATCGCGGCGCTTGCCTTGCTCGATGCCTGCGTGCGGCTGCTGCCGGGCGTGCTGGGCGCGGCTGCTTCGGCCGAGGACGAAAGTTTTTCCCACGGCCTCCTTGAATACCCGCAATACACACGGCCGCAGGAATTTGAGGGTCAGGCGATCCCGGAAATTCTCACCTCCGGCGACCACGGCAAGGTCGCGGCCTGGCGGAAGGCCCAAGCCGAGGCGTTAACCCGCACGCGAAGACCCGACCTTTGGGCCGCTTATCAGGCCCGCCCGAAGCCCCAAAAGGGGTGACAAAGCCGCCTATTTATAATAGAAACCGCCAGAATTTGACGATCAGGGCAGTCGCCGTAGGCGTTTATCCCGGCGTAACCCACGGAGAATACCCATGAATTTGATCCAGACGCTCGAAAATGAGCAGGTCGTGAAGCTGTCCGCCAACAAGACGATCCCGGAATTCGGCCCGGGCGACACGCTTATCGTCAGCGTGAAGGTCGTCGAAGGCGAGCGCACCCGCGTGCAGGCCTATGAAGGCGTCTGCATCGGCCGCAACGGCGCCGGCCTGAACCAGAACTTCACGGTTCGCAAGATTTCCTACGGCGAAGGCGTCGAGCGCGTGTTCCCGCTCTACTCGCCGATGGTCGACAGCATCAAGGTCGTCCGCCACGGCAAGGTGCGCCGCGCCAAGCTGTATTATCTCCGTGGCCTGCGCGGCAAATCCGCCCGCATCACCGAGCGGCAGGACAACCGCGAAGCCGTCGTCGCCGAGTAATCCGGCCGCAACGCAAATCCGATACGCGAAAAGGCCGGCTTGTCCGGCCTTTTTGTTTGCGCTCCAGGTTGATATATATGGGTCATGTCTTCAGTGACGCCGATCAGACATTTCATCGTGTTGCAGGACCACGCGCGCCTGCCGGGCCGGTTCTTCGGCCGCATGACGTCGGCTGTGCTGGCTGGTCTTTGATCGCCTGACGCCGCTCGCGCATCTCATGCGCGCCCAACATTCCGCATCCATTCAAGATCAAGGTTCACGCACATGAAACCGCGCACGCTCTACGACAAGATCTGGGACGATCATCTGGTCGACAATCCGGCAGACGGCACCTGTCTGCTCTATATCGACCGGCATCTGGTTCACGAAGTGACTTCGCCGCAGGCCTTCGAAGGTCTGCGCATGTCGGGCCGCAAGGTGCGCGCGCCGGAAAAGACATTGCTGGTTGTCGATCACAACGTGCCGACGACGGATCGCAACAAGCCGAATCCGGACCCGGAGAGCGCTGCGCAGATCGCGTACCTCGCCGAGAATGCCAAGATTTTCGGCCTCGAGTATTACAACGAGTTCGACAAGCGCCAGGGCATCGTCCACATCATCGGACCGGAGCAGGGCTTTACCCTGCCGGGCACCACGATTGTGTGTGGCGACAGCCACACCGCGACGCATGGTGCGTTCGGCGCGCTGGCCTATGGCATCGGTACGTCCGAGGTCGAGCATGTGCTGGCGACGCAGACGCTGATCCAGAAAAAATCGAAAAACATGCTGGTGCAGGTCGATGGCAAGTTGCCGGACGGCGTCACCGCCAAGGATATCATTCTGGCCGTGATCGGCGAGATCGGCACCGCTGGCGGTACCGGCTACTCTATCGAATTCGCCGGCGAAGCCATCCGCGCGCTGTCGATGGAAGGCCGCATGACGGTCTGCAACATGACCATCGAAGCGGGCGCACGTGCCGGCATGATCGCGCCGGACGAGAAGACCTACGCCTATCTCAAGGGCCGTCCGAAGTCGCCCAAGGGCGCGGACTGGGACGCCGCCGTGCGTTACTGGGAAACCTTGCGCACCGACGAAGGCGCGCATTTCGATCACGTCGTGAAGCTCGACGCTGCGAAGCTGCCGCCGCTCGTGACCTGGGGCACGTCGCCGGAAGACGTTGTCTCGATCACCGGCATCGTGCCGAACCCGGAAGACATCAAGGACGAGCACAAGCGTGCATCGAAGAAGCGTGCGCTTGAATACATCGGCCTGACGGCGGGCACCAGGATCACCGACATCACGCTCGACAAGGTGTTCATCGGTTCCTGCACCAATGGCCGCATCGAAGATCTGCGTGAAGTGGCGCGCATGGTCGAAGGCAAGACCGTCAACGCCAATGTCAGCGCCATGATCGTGCCGGGTTCGGGCATCGTGAAGGAGCAGGCGGAAGCCGAAGGCCTCGACAAGATTTTCCTCAAGGCCGGCTTTGAATGGCGCGAGCCGGGCTGCTCGATGTGCCTCGCGATGAACCCCGACAAGCTCAAGCCGGAAGAGCGTTGCGCTTCGACCTCGAACCGCAACTTCGAAGGCCGTCAGGGCTACAAGGGCCGCACGCATCTGGTGTCGCCCGCGATGGCGGCGGCGGCGGCGATTGCCGGCAAGTTCGTCGATATCCGTGAGTGGCGATAGTCACACATTCCCAAAGCGTGAAATAAAAAGGCCCGCTTGATGCGGGCCTTTTCTTTTCGTTCGCGCTGGTTCGATTACCAGCGGTAAGAGTATGCCGGACGGCGATAGTAGCCGTAGTGCGGCGCCACATAGTGCCGGCGATAGCGGGGCCGGTAGCCATAGGCGGCGTACGGACGATAGTGCCGGTAATGACGGCGATTATAACGGCGATACTGCACCTGCTCCGCCAGTTCGGACACACCCGCCGGGACGGCGGTGGCGTCGATGACAGTGGCCAGCGATCCGGCGCCGGTCATCGGCCCGGCCTTGGCCGCGCCGGCAAACGACAATGCGCCGGCTACGGCGACAGCGATCAGGGTAAATTTACGCATGAATGTGGCCTCCTTGGCCCATTGCCAAAACGGCAAAACCTTTGGCGGCGATGCGCCCGTCAATTCGCTAACGTGCTGAAATGTGCGCGGTTCCGAGTCTTGATCGGACATTTTGAAATTTAATAATTTCCGTCACTCCCGGCGTCATTTCTTCTCGATCGACAATCCGCCCTGGCCAAGGTTGATCTGCACGCCCTTGGGTTCCTTGCGATCCTGGTAGACCTGATAGCCCAGCACCGTGACCGCGACGATCAGCGCGCCGACGGCAAGCGAAAGTACGTTATTGCGGCTCATGTCTTGCCCCTTGGTTGCGCCGGAGTTGTCGCCCCGCTGGCTTGCCGGGTCCTGCGCTTAACGCCGTACCTTCAAAATAGCTGCATGGGTTTTTGCGCTTTACGCGCATGGAACCCGCCGTGCGGTTGGGAGTTACCTTCCGCTGGCACGCGCGGGTGTTCGATCGCTCGCAAGCGCGCCGCCAACAGACTGCTGAATTCTATTTGCCGGAATTTCGCGCCGTTCGCGATGATGCACCTGTGGCGTTGTCCGTTCTGCGCGTGTGCGACAAGGGGTGTGGCTCGCGTGAACGACAAAACGACCGGCATACTGGCTGAGGATATCGGCAAGAAACCCAAAGACGAGGCCGTGTCCACGCCGCGCGAAGGCTCGAAAGAATCCGCCGGGCACAAGCCGCAAATAGAAGAAGACGAAAAGCCGGAAGACGAGAGCGCCTCGCTCGATGACGCCAAGGCTGAAGTTCCCAAGGTTTCAGAAAACGACCGCGAACAGCTCGAGGCATTCGCCAAGGGCGAGCGCGAGAAGCTGGAGCGCAGTTATTTGCTGCGGCGGTTCTGGCGCACAGCGACCGGGTTCTGGATGAGCAGGGGCCGCGACCGGCTGGCGTGGCTTCTTACCGCCAGTTTGCTGATCCTTATTCTGCTTAATCTCGCCGCGCAGTACGGCATCAACCGCTGGAACCGCGAGATCTTCGATGCGCTGGAAAAACACGACGGCGCTTCGGTGCTATTCCTCGCCGGCGTATTTTTCCCGCTTGCCATCGCAAGCGTCGGTTTTGGCGTCGTCAATGTGTGGGCGCGCATGTCAACGTAGCGGCGCTGGCGCGCGTGGGTCAGCAAGCATGTGCTCGATCAATGGATCAAGAGCGGCCGCTATTATCAGCTTAATCTTGTCAGCGGCGATCACCAGAATCCCGAAGGCCGCCTGACCGAAGACCTGCGCACCGCGACCGATGCGCCGGTTGATTTTGCCGTCGGCGTGGTATCGGCAACCTTGTCGGCGATGACCTTCATCACCGTGCTGTGGAACATCGGCGGTTCGCTGACGATCCCGCTTGGCGGCGCGGACGTCACCATTCCCGGCTTTCTCGTGATCGCGGCAGTATTCTACGCTGTCGTTGCCAGCGGCGCGATGGTGCTGGTGGCGCGGCGTTTCACGGCGGTGTCGGAAGCCAAGAACCAGATTGAGGCCGAGTATCGCTACACGCTGACGCGCGTGCGCGAGAACGGCGAAAGCATTGCGCTCCTTGGCGGCGAAGAGGAGGAGCGGGCCGGCATCGACCGTTCGCTGGCGGATGTGCTGCGGCGCTGGCGCGATCTGTGCGCGCAGCACATGCGCGCGACGATTGTCTCGCAAGGCTCCAGCATCATCGCGCCGGTGATTCCAATCATTCTTTGCGCTCCGAAGTTCCTCGATGGCACCATGTCGCTGGGTCAGGTGATGCAGGCAGCGTCCGCCTTCACCATCGTCCAGGCGGCGTTCAACTGGCTGGTCGATAACTATCCGCGTCTGGCTGACTGGAACGCCGGCGCGCGGCGTCTGGCGTCGCTGATGGTTTCGCTCGATGCGCTGGAAAAGGCCGAGAGCGGCGAGGGCTTCAACCGCATCAAGCGCGGCGAAACCGGCGATGCCGCGATGCGGCTGCGGGATTTCTCAGTGGCGCTCGACGACGGCACGGCGGTGGTGGATGAAACCGAGGTCGTCATCAAGAAGGGCGAACGCGTGCTGGTCGTCGGTGAATCCGGCACCGGCAAGAGTACCCTGGTGCGTGCGATTTCCGGCCTGTGGCCATGGGGCGGCGGCGAGATCGACATTCAGAAGGATGCAAAACTCATCCTGCTGCCGCAGCGGCCGTATATTCCGCACGGCACCTTGCGCCGCGCAGTCGCCTATCCCGGCGCAGCCGAGGACTGGGACATCCCGCAGATTTAAGAGGCGCTAAAGAAAGTCGGACTCGAACATCTCATCGACAAGCTCGAGGAAGATGCGCCATGGGACCAGACGTTGTCGGGCGGCGAGAAGCAGCGCCTCACGGTTGCGCGCGTGCTGCTGCACCGGCCCGATATCATCGTGCTGGATGAAGCAACCGCCGCGCTCGATCCCAAGAGCCAGGACCAGCTGATGAAGCTGTTGTCCGAGGAAATGGAAGGGCTGACGATCATTAGCGTCGGTCATCGCCCCGAGCTTGAGCAGTTCCACAGCCGCAAGCTGACCCTGGAACGCCGAACCGGCGGCGCCAAGCTCGTGAGCGATATCACGCTGATCCGCCAGCCCAACAAGCCGAAGCTGATCCGCAATTTTTTGCGGCGAGAGAAGAAAGTCCCGGCGGTGTAATCTTGCGCCGGCCTAGCGCCGTACCCATGCGCAACGCATTTGCGGGGTCAGCACCGTGCCGCTCGGGCGGCGCTCCAGCGCGTACCAGTCCGAACAGCGCCGGGTGTAGCGCGAGAATGCGCGCTGCTCTGCCGCCGTCGGCGCGCGCCAGCGCAACGGATCGTACCAGTCAACGCCCGGAATGCGCTCAGCCGGCCGTACGGTGATGGTGGTGCGCTTGCGGGTTTGCGCGTCCGCCGATGGGAGTGTGGGCAGCAGCACGGCGATGCCAAGGGCCGCCAATGCAGCGAATTTGGCAGCGAACTTCAAAACCGATTTCATGACGCGCGGCATGATGACAACCCCTGCATTGGTTTCCGCCGCAGTATGCTACAAAGCCGTCATGCCTGACACCCCCGCCAGACCCGCCCGCAACCTCGCCGATCTCCGCTACCTCGACGCGCCTTCGCTGGCGGACATCGAGGCCTTGGCGCGGGAAGCCTTAGCCCGCCTGCCGGAGAATTTCCGCGCGCTGTGCGAAGGGCTGGTGATCCATGTCGAGGACTTCGCCACCGAGGAAGTGCTGGACGACATGGAGATCGAAAGCGAATTCGATCTGATGGGATTGTTCCAGGGTGTCGGCCTGCCGCAACGCTCGGGCGGCGATCCTGTGCAGATGCCGAACATGGTCTGGCTCTATCGCATTCCGATGCTGCTCTATTGGGCCGAGCATGAGGAAGCGTTGGGCTCGGTCGTCACGCACGTACTGGTGCATGAGATCGGTCATCACTTCGGCCTGTCGGATGACGACATGGAAGCGATCGAGGAAGCGGCGGAATAGCCGCGGCAAAAAAATCAGGGAGCCTCACAATGAAGATCAGCGGAAGCTGTCACTGTGGCTACATCACCTACGAAGGCGAAGCCGACCCTGAGAAGGCGTCGATCTGCCATTGCACCGATTGCCAGACCTCGACCGGCTCGGCATTCCGCACCAACATTCCGGTGGCGGCCGAGCATTTCAGGATGAGCGGCGGCAAGCCGACGGATTACGTGAAGACCACGGCGGAAAGTGGCAACCCGCGGGTGCAGGCATTCTGCCCCAGATGCGGCACGCCGCTTTACTCGACATCGCCCGGCGACAATCCGGCGGCCTACATCGTCCGCATCGGTAAGCTCGACCAGCGCGACCAGCTTATGCCGAAATCGCAGAACTGGTTTCGCTCGGCGCAGCCGTGGCTCACGGCCATCGCCGGATTACGCACCAACCAGAAAGGCGCGTGAGCGTCAGGCCGCTAGTGTTTGGTGGGTTCGAGTTGGGCGATGCGCTCTTCGAGGTAGAGGAGCCGCCGGTGGGTGCGCCCGCAGACATCGATGCCGAGATAGACGAGCGGCAGCAGCCCGATGGCGAGCGCGATGGCTTCCGGCCAGTCGCCATATCTGGTGCCGACGAACGGCACCGCTGCAATGCCGAAGCCGCTGTGCGCGAGGCAGACCCCGGCTACCGGCCAGCCGGCCTTGATCGGTTTGGTTTCCGCCATGAAATTCCCCTGCGCTATGTCGCTTGCCGCCCCCGGCATGGCGTGAATTCAGGGGTATTTCCGGCTTTCGGTCAACCGGCCTTGCGCCGTTTTTGGACGGTGGGCCGCCCTGCGCCCGTCGATCTTGACCGCCCCGCAACAAGGCTTATGACCTAGCGCCAAGAACCCCAACCGATGGAATGAAGCCATGGACAAGTTCACGGTACTGGAAGGCGTCGCCGCGCCGCTCGATGTGGTCAATGTCGATACCGACATGATCATTCCGAAGGAGTACCTCAAGACGCTCAAGCGCACCGGGCTGGGCAAGGGCCTGTTCTCGGAAAAGCGCTACAAGGACGACGGCAGCGAAAACCCGGACTTCGTGCTGAACAAGCCGGCCTATCGCAATGCCAAGATTCTCGTCGCCGGCGATAACTTCGGCTGCGGCTCCTCGCGCGAACACGCGCCGTGGGCGCTGCTCGACTTCGGCATCCGCTGCGTGATCTCGACTTCGTTCGGCGATATTTTCTACAACAACTGTTTCAAGAACGGCATCCTGCCGGTGCAGGTATCGCCGGAAGATCTCGACAAGCTGTTCGACGATGCGCGCCGCGGCGCCAATGCGACGATCACGGTCGATCTCGCGAAGCAGGAAATCCGCGGACCGGACGGCGGCGTCGTGAAGTTCGAAATCGACTCGAACCGCAAGAACAGCCTGCTCAACGGTCTCGACGACATCGGCCTGACGATGGTCAAGAACGACAAGATCGGCACCTTCGAGAAGCAGGCCAAGGCCGACCGGCCCTGGATGTAGGCTGCTAGCTACGTCACAACTCTCGTGTCCCGGACAAGCGCCGTGAAGCGGCGCGCAGATCCGGGACCCAGAGCTAAATAAACGCTTTCAGAGTTTCTCGCCCTGGGTCCCGGATCATCGCGCGCTAAGTGCGCGCTCGTCCGGGACAAGAGAGCGGTGTGCGGAACTACCGCTTGTCGTATCCCGCCGGTGCGGCATCGAGACCGACGACACCGCTGCGCTTTACGGCGTCCTGCAGAAATCCTGACGCGCGCACATCGTCGATGAAGCGGTTGATCTGTGCCAGCTCTTCCGGCTTGCCCTTCGGCACCGCGATGGTCTGCGTCACGCCGAACAGGCTGTCGGGCAGCAGCCGGTAGCCGGGCATATCACGGAGCATCGTGGTCAGTCGCTGGCGGTTGGCGCCGAAGGCGTCGATCTCGTTCGCTGCAAATTTCCGCACGGCATCCGGCGGTGTGTTGTCGGTCTCGACGAGCTTTGCTTGTTTCAGGTTGCGCGCGAGATAAAGCGTGACGGAGTCGCCCTTGCCGCCGGAAATGCGTAAATCCTTCTTGTCGATGTCCTTGACCGACTTGATCGGCGAGTTCTCCGGCACGATGAACGACTGCTGCACCAGCATGTAGGTCTGCGAGAATTCCACCGTGCCGACACGCTCGGGCGCATAGGCGACAAAGCCGATATCGGCTTCGCCTTTCGCGATGGCTTCGATCACGGTTGCCGGGCTGGCAGAAGGCTCGAGCCTGAGCGGCAGGTTGAGGCGTTTTGCCAGCTCGCGCGCGAGATCCGCCGATGCGCCGCGGACTTCTCCGCTGGCCGGATCGCGCGTGGCCTGCGCCGGATTGGTGGCGAGATAGACCGCGCGCAACGTGCCGGTGGGAGCGAGGTCGCTGGCGGAAAATGCCGGTGATGCCGACAGAATGAGTAATGCGGCGGCAAAAGATTTCTTCATGATCCTCACCCTTTCGCCTCGATTGCGTCTGCAATTGCGACGGTGCGTTGCGCCATGTCGGCATGCATCTTCTCGACCATGCGGCCTTCGAGCTGGATCACGCCCTTGTCCTTGTTCTCCGGCAGGCCGAATGCGGCGATGATCTTGCGCGCCTGCGCCACCTCGTCGGCGGGCGGCGTGAATGTTGCGTTGCAGGCCGCGATCTGGCTCGGATGGATCAGCGTCTTGCCGTCAAAGCCAAGGTCGCGTCCCTGTAAACATTCTTGTGCGAAGCCATCTGCATTGGCGATGTCGTTGTAGACCGAGTCGAGAATGTCGATGCCATAGGCGTGCGCCGCCAGCACGCAGTCCGACAGCCAGCCGATCATCGGTGCGCGGCCCGGCACGATGCGGGCGCGGGATTCTTTGGCGAGATCGTTGGTGCCCATGATGAAGCCGGTGAGGCGCGATTCGGAATCGCGCGCCTGAGCCGCGAGCATGGGCGCGTTGAAAATCGCAAGCGGCGTCTCGATCATGATCCAGAGATGGATGCGCGATTGCGCGTGCATGTCGAGCAGGCGCTGACCAAGCTTTTCGACCTGATGCGGCGTTGAAACTTTCGGCACCACGATGGCATCGCAACCGGCATGGGCGGCGGCGGTGAAATCGTCGTTGAACCACGGTGTGTCGATGGCATTGGTGCGGATGAAAAGCTCACGCTTGCCGAAGCCGCCGTCCTTCACCGCCTTCACGATCTGGTTGCGGGCGGCTTCTTTGGCGTCGGGCGCGACGGCGTCCTCAAGGTCGAGGATCACGCCATCGACCGGCAGCGTTTTCGCCTTCTCGATGGCGCGGGCATTCGAGCCGGGCATGAACAGCACGCTGCGGCGCGGACGGATGATCATTGGCATTGCCCCCACTGATTTTCACCAACTCTAGCGATACGGCAGGCGTCATGCTACTCTTGGTTACATGAGTAAAATTTCGAGTAACGTGCGCCTCAACCGGAATGAGCCGGTCAGCACCCCGAAGAAAACGCAGCAAGGCCTTTCCGGGCGGCGCGCATTGTTGATACGGGCGGGGTTATCGCGTGAGGATGTCTGTGCGCGTGCGCCGCGCGGAGCCACTCAAGACGATCTGCTCGACGCTCTGGTTTGCGGGATGGTGGCTTGCCGCATCCATCAAAATCTTGCGGGGCCGTTTCCGAAGCAGATAGAACGCGATGCATACAATTTGCCCATGGCGATTTGGGCCTGAATGCAATAACTAATCCGCATGACGAAAAGACCGACCGTTACCAACACCCTTCCGCCGTGGGTCCTCGATGGCTACCGCTCGTTTCGTTCCGGCCGGTTGACGACCGAGCAGGCGCGCTACCGCGAACTGGCCGAAAGCGGCCAGTCGCCGGAAATCATGGTGATCGGCTGCTGTGACTCGCGCGTCTCGCCGGAAGTTATTTTCGATGCGCGGCCGGGTGAATTGTTCGTGGTGCGCAATGTCGCCAACCTCGTGCCGCCCTACGCGCCGGACGGCCAGACCCATGGCGTCTCTGCTGCGCTTGAATACGCGGTGCAGGTCCTGCGCGTGAAGCACATCATCGTGCTGGGCCACGCCCATTGCGGCGGCATCCAGGCCTACGCCAATCCGGCGGGGCCGCTGTCGCCCGGCGACTTCATCGGCAAGTGGATGGCGATGATCGAGCCGGCGGCGAAGGCCGTGGGCGATGCTTCGCAATTCCCCTCCGAAGCGAAGTATCTTGAGCGGCTCGAACAGCTTTCGGTCGCGACCACGCTTGAAAACCTGATGACGTTTCCCTGCGTGCAGATTCTCGCCGAGCGTGGCCAGCTTGCGCTCCATGGCGCGTTCTTCGGCGTCGCCGAGGGCGAACTTTCGCTGCGCGATCCGAAGACTGGCGAGTTCAAATTGATGGCGGACTGATATGGGCGAGACCGAGCCGACGCCTTTTGGAGACCTCTACGACCCGAAGGTCTTCCGGGTGATGTTGGTCCTAGCGCCATGCGCAGGGTTGCTCGTTTTTCTATTCATGTGGGCGTTTCATGTCGATGAAGTGCCGACCCGAATCGTCACGCTGACCGTATTTGCTTGTTTCTTCCTCGGGGCCATTCTGTATCGCCTGCGCGGCTCGGTAATACGGCGGGACCAGGATAGGCTTGATGACATGGAGCGAACGGCGAGCAATATTTGGAGAGTCATCTCGTTCTTCACGCGCCGATAAACAAATGGCCGGCGCGGAGCCGGCCATTTTGACTTCTTCGAGAAAGGTGTCGTTTACGCCGCCTTCTTCTTCGCGCTGATGAGCTTGCGGTTAATCAGCACTTCCGCGATCTGGATCGCATTCAGCGCCGCGCCCTTGCGCAGATTGTCCGACACGCACCACAGCACCAATCCGTTATCGACCGTGGGGTCGGTACGGATGCGGCTGATGTAGGTGGCGTCTTCGCCTGCCGCTTCATACGGCGTGATGTAACCGCCCGGCTCGTGCTTGTCGATCACGAGACAGCCCGGCGCCTTGCGCAGGATGCTGGTCGCTTCATCGACCGAGATCGGGTTCTCGAATTCGATGTTGACGACTTCCGAATGGGAGATGAACACCGGCACGCGCACGCAGGTCGCGGTCAGCTTGATCTTGGGATCGAGAATCTTCTTGGTCTCGACCACCATCTTCCATTCTTCCTTCGTGTAACCGTCCTCCATGAACACGTCGATCTGGGGGATCAGGTTGAAGGCGATGCGCTTTGGAAATTTCTTCGTCGCCAGCTCGCCGACGGTAAACACCGCCTTGGTCTGCTGGAACAGTTCGTCCATGGCGTCCTTGCCGGCACCCGATACCGACTGATAGGTCGCGACGACGACGCGCGTGATCCTGGCGTGGTCATGCAAGGGCTTGAGCGCAACGACGAGCTGCGCGGTCGAGCAGTTCGGGTTGGCGATGATGCCCTTCTTGCGGAAGTCCACGATGGCGTCGGCGTTCACTTCCGGCACGATCAGCGGAACGTCCGGGTCCATGCGCCAGTGCGAGGAATTGTCGATCACGACCGCGCCCTGGGCGGCGATCTTCGGCGACCATTCCTTTGACACGGCGCCGCCCGCCGACATCAGGCAGATGTCGGTGTCGGAGAAGTCGAAGTTCTCGAGGGCTTTCACCTTCAGGGTCTTGTCGCCGTAAGAGACTTCCTGACCCATGCTCCTGCGGGACGCGAGCACAACCACTTCGTCGGCGGGAAAGCTCCGCTCGTCGAGAATGTTGAGCATTTCGCGACCGACATTGCCGGTAGCCCCGACAACGGCGACTTTGTAACCCATCGTTTACTCTCCACCTGAAAAACGCCAGGTCCGGGCACTCCCGGAAACCCAAGCGAAGGCGCTTCTAAGCAAGAAAGTACGGCAATTCAACGCTGTTGTTGCTGTGTGTGCTGTGGAGATGCGGGTGCTGGGCGCCATCGGGAGGGAAACCGGGGCTATTGCGATGCGCCTTGCCGCCTATATGGGCGTGCTGGGGGCTATCGGATGGGTCCTTGTCGAGCTGCTGCCGATTGGCCAGAGCGCGGCGCGGGTCGCCCCGCCTGAGCGCGCGCCATGGATCGCGATGGACCGGCCCCATGCCGCTTTTGCGGTGACGTTTCCCGACATTCCAGGCCAGAACCCCGCCTACACTGTGATGCGCAGCGCCAGTGGCGGCCGCAAGGACATTGTCAGCGTCGAGGGTGCAGGCCGCAATCAGGGCCGCACCGCCATGCTCGAAATCCAGCGCCCCGGCAGCGATTTTACGGGCTTCGGCACGCCTGAAGCCGAGATTTCCTTGCGCGCCGCATCGGCCGGCTCGGTGGAGGCCATTGTCGCGGCCCCGGCGATCGAGAGCCGGTTTGGCCCCATGGAGCTGGTGGATTTTACCCTGGTCCAGGACGGCCGCCAGCAGGGCTGTCTGGGCTTTGTCGGGCAGATCGGCGAGCCTCAGCTCCAGATTTCCGGCTTTGTCTGCAATCCCGGCCCCGGCATGGTTGCGCGCACCGCAGTGAGCTGTGCGCTCGACAGGCTGACGCTGTTTTCGGCCGGCAACGACCCGCGATTGGCCAGGTTCTTCGCCCAGGCCGAACTCCAAAAGCCGTTTTGCAACTCCAAATCAGCGCAGACTGGAACCCAGGCCAAGGCTGCGGATTGGCTCAATGGACGGGCCGAGACCCGCCTGCGCGGCGCCTCCACCAAATAAGGCAGAGTTGCCGGAGCGCACTGACGGGACGGGTTCACACCGACCCGAACAATGCTGTAAACTGAGCCGAATTCCGGTTTGGGGTGAGGGTCTTATGACGTTGACGAAAATTGCTGCTGCAGCCGTTCTGGCCGGTCTTGTGATGTCGTTCGCTGTGCCGGCGGAAGCCGCCAAGCGAAAGCCCGGCAAATATATTTATTATGGCCAGCAGGACCAGCAGGTGGTGCGGACCCGCTCCGGCAAGTTGATCGTCGTGAACCGCCGCTCGTTCCTCAATCCCGGCACCGAGACCAAGGAGCACGACATGCACTACACGGATTACGCCTTCCCGCCGGGCTACTCGGCCGTGGGTATCGACCGCAACGATCCGAAGACCAGCTTCAACCGCATGCCGCTGAACGACCCCTACGACATGCCGGGTCGCAAGTTCTGAGATTTTGACGGCGGCGACAACGCCTCGCAGAAATAAAAAAGCCCGGACCTTGGTCCGGGCTTTTTGTTTTGTGCGCGATGCGAACTTTACGCCGCGGTCGCCTTGTTGGCCTTGTCGAACTCGGCCCAGACCCCCTTGTCGCCGTCCCAGCTTCCGCTGGTGGCGCCCTTGGAATATTCCGTCGCACGCTGCTCGAAGAAGTTGGCGTGTTCGACGCCGTTGAGGATTTCGACAAGCCACGGCAGCGGGTGCGGCTTGACCTGCTCGTAGCCTGAGTCCGTCGCCTTAAAGTAACCGAACACGGTCGGCAGCTTGAGCTGCGTTAGCCGCCAGTCGGCGACGTATTTTACATAGGCGTGGATTTCCTCCGGCCGCATGCCCTGGATGTCACCCATGCCGAAGGCGAGTTCAACGAATCCGTGTTCGAGATTCACCATCGTCTTGGCAACATCGATGATGTCGTCGCGCACGGCGTTCGTCATCGCGCCGGTTTCGGCGTTCCATTCGTGGAATAATTTGATGATGCCTTCGCAGTGCAGGCTCTCATCGCGCACCGACCACGTCACGATCTGGCCCATGCCGTTCATCTTGTTGTGGCGCGGGAAGTTCAGCAGCATCGCGAACGACGCGAACAGCGCCATGCCTTCGGTGAACGCGCCGAACATCGCCAGCGTGCGCGAGACGTCCGCCACCGTGCCGACGCCGAACGTGTGCATGTAGTCGGACTTGGCGCGCATTTCCGAATAATCGCGGAACGCCTCGAATTCCGTCTTGGGCATGCCGAGCGTCTTCAGGAGCAACGCATAGGCGTCGATGTGGACCGTCTCCATGTTGGTGAAGGCGGCCATCATCATCTGCACGGACAGTGGCTGGAAGATCGGGATGTATCGCTTGAGGTAGTTGTCACCGACCTCGACATCCGACTGCGTGAAGAACCGGAAAATCTGTGTCAGCAGCGCGCGTTCTGAATCCGTGACGCGGCTCGATGCCCAGTCCTTGAGGTCGGCGCCGAGCGGCACTTCCTCACCCATCCAGTGGGTCTGCTGCTGGCGCTTCCAGAAATCATAGGCCCACGCAT
This sequence comes from Hyphomicrobiaceae bacterium, assembly GCA_947472885.1. Taxonomy (GTDB): domain Bacteria; phylum Pseudomonadota; class Alphaproteobacteria; order Rhizobiales; family Xanthobacteraceae; genus CANJBX01. The sequence goes on along the minus strand of CANJBX010000017.1, from coordinate 27,240 downwards.
AGCGGTCGACATCGTAGGTGCCGGTGGAATCCAGCAACCCGATCTGCCCCTTGTTGATGAGCGTCTTCGGATCGACCTTGGCGAGCGACATTACTGACATGCGAGACACTCTTCGTAGTCGGTACGGGTTTCGGAGACGGCCATCTGCTCGACCTTCTCCAGTTGACCGGCGAATCCGGCCCGCGAGATCGACTTCGAGCGGCAGTAGTAGAGGCTCTTCACGCCGCGCTTCCATGCCGACCAGTGCAGCATGTGTAGGTCCCACTTGTCGATGTCGGCGGGCAGATAGAGGTTGAGCGACTGGCTCTGGCAGATGAACGGCGCGCGGTCGGCGGCGAGTTCGATCACCCAGCGCTGGTCGATTTCAAAAGCCGTGCGGTACGTCATCTTCTCATGCTCGTTGAGCACGTTGAGATGCTGCACCGAGCCTTCGTGTTCGACGATGGACCCCCAGACTTCGTCCGTGTTGGCGCCCTTTTCTTCCAGCGCCTTCTGGAGGTACGGATTGCGCACCGAGAACGCGCCCGACAGCGTCTTGTGGGTGTAGATGTTGGCCGGGATCGGCTCGATGCAGGCCGAGGTGCCGCCGCAGATGATGCTGATCGACGCCGTCGGCGCGATGGCGATCTTGTGCGAGAAACGCGCCATGATGCCGCGCTCTGCCGCATCGGGGCATGCGCCGCGTTCTTCGGCAAGCGCCACGGAAGCAGCGTCGGCATCGCGGCGGATCTTGCGAAACATCTTCATGTTCCACGATTTCGCCATGGCGCTTTCGAACGGAATGTTGCGCGCCTGCAGGAAAGAGTGGAAGCCCATCACGCCAAGGCCGATGGAGCGTTCACGCGCGGCGGAATATTTGGCGCGCGCCATGCCGTCCGGCGCGTCCTTGATGAACTGCGACAGCACGTTGTCGAGCATCCGCATGACGTCTTCGACAAAACCCGGCTCGTCGTTCCAGTCGTCCCATGTTTCCATGTTGAGCGACGACAGGCAGCACACCGCGGTGCGTTCCTCGTTGCGGTGGTCGATGCCGGTCGGCAGCGTGATCTCGCTGCACAGGTTCGAGGTCGAGACTTTCAAGCCCAGATCGCGCTGGTGCTTGGGCAGCGCGCGATTCACCGAGTCGATGTAAAGAATGTAGGGCTCGCCGGTCTGCAGGCGTGTCTCGAGAATGCGCTGCCACAGTTGGCGCGCGTTGATCTCGCGGACGACTTCATTGTTCTTCGGCGAACGCAGCCCGAACATGGCGTTCTCGCGCACCGCTTCCATGAACTCGTCAGTGACGTTGATGCCGTGATGGAGGTTGAGGCCCTTGCGGTTGAAGTCGCCGGACGCCTTGCGGATTTCGAGAAATTCTTCGATTTCCGGGTGATGGATGTCGAGATAGACGGCAGCCGAACCGCGGCGCAGCGAGCCTTGCGAGATCGCCAGCGTCAGGCCGTCCATGACGTGAATGAACGGGATGATGCCGGAAGTCTCTCCGCCCTTCACTTTTTCGCCGATGGAACGGACCTTGCCCCAGTAGGTGCCAATGCCGCCGCCGTTGGAGGCGAGCCAGACGTTTTCATTCCACGTCTCGACAATGCCGTGCAGCGAATCCGGCACGGCATTGAGGAAGCACGAGATCGGCAGGCCGCGCGTGGTGCCGCCGTTGGAGAGAATGGGGGTCGCCGGCATGAACCACAGCCGCGACATCGCATCGTAGAGGCGTTGCGCATGGGGAACGTCATCGGCATAGGCGCACGACACGCGCGCGAACATGTCCTGGAAGCTCTCACCCGTCAGCAGGTAGCGGTCACGCAACGTTGCCTTGCCGAAATTGGTCAGCAGTTCGTCGCGGCTGTGGTCGAGGACAAGATCCGAGGGGACCGGACGCGGGGTGGGCGGGGGCGCTTCGACGGCGGGGACCTTGGCGGCCGGCTGCGGCATCGGCACGACGTTGCTGGCAGGAAAGCTCGGCTGCCGGGCAACCAGATAACCGCGATGATCGAAATCGTAGGCGTGAGACGGCATCGGCAAGACCCCCAGAGTGTTTTTGGGACGAGGGGGTCGAGGGGCAGCATGAAGATCGCCGGCGAACGGTCGGAAATTTCAAGCGGCCCGCCGGGACACCCCGCCCGAGGACGTTTTTTTGACAATCACGGCAGGTCTCCTGGCTCGCGGGTCGTCGTGTTCCTGTCTCGCCTTCCCAGCACAACAAGTGCCAGTGACGCCGAATTAAGACAGAAAACTCGCCGCTTACAGTTGCGGGGGCAGCCACGGAGTAGCCGGTTAAGGCGCACCGAAGTTCCCTTTTCACCCCAGATGCAGACATCCAGAGACCGTGATCGTCTATATTTAGTACCACGCAAGCGTGGCATTCGATCTATGACGATTCGGTTAAGGCTTCCAAGAACCGAATGACGAGCGAGCGGAGATTTCCCCGCTACACCCATGGCAAGGTTCCTGTGGATTTCATCTGCCGGTGGAATCGTAAGGGCGCGCGTATCGCTACGCGCGCCCTTTGCAGTCTCCAAACCTGTTGGGTGGCTTAACCGGCCAGCTGTTCCATCTCGGCAATGATGGCGTCGCCCATCTGGGTGGTGCCGACGACGGTCGAACCCGCCGAAGCGATGTCGCCGGTGCGCAGGCCCTTGTCGAGTGCTGAGGCAATCGCCTGGTCGATCATGTCGGCTTCCTTCAGCATGTTGAAGGAGTAGCGCAGCGCCATGCCGAACGAGGCAATCATCGCGATCGGATTGGCAATGCCCTTGCCGGCGATGTCCGGCGCCGAACCGTGCACGGGTTCATAGAGCGCCTTGCGCTTCTGGGTCTTGGGGTCCATCTCGCCGAGCGATGCCGACGCCAGCATGCCGAGCGAACCCGTCAGCATCGCCGCCACGTCCGAGAGCATGTCGCCGAACAGGTTGTCGGTGACGATGACGTCGAACTGCTTGGGATTGCGCACGAGCTGCATGCCGCCGGCATCCGCCAGCATGTGCTCAAGCTGCACGTCCTTGAATTCGCGCGCGTGAAGCTGGGTGATGACTTCGTTCCACAACACGCCGGACTTCATGACGTTGCGTTTTTCCATCGACGTCACCTTGTTGCGGCGCTTGCGCGCAAGTTCAAACGCAACGCGGGAAATCCGCTCGATCTCGTAGGTGTCGTAGACCTGCGTATCGACGGCGCGTTTCTGGCCGTTGCCCAAATCGGTGATGGTCTTGGGTTCGCCGAAGTAAACGCCGCCGGTGAGTTCGCGCAGGATCATGATGTCGAGACCCTCGACCAGCTCGCGCTTGAGCGAGGAAGCGTCGGCCAGTGCCGGATAGGTCACGGCCGGGCGCAGGTTGGCGTAGAGCGCGAGGTCCTTGCGCAGGCGCAGCAGGCCGGCTTCCGGGCGCACTTCATAAGCGACCGCGTCCCACTTGGGTCCGCCGACCGCGCCGAAGATCACGGCGTCCGCAGCCATCGCCTTCGCCATGGTCTCGTCGGTGACGGCGACCTTGTGGGCGTCATAGGCGGAACCGCCGACCAGACCTTCCTCGATCTGGAACTTGGCGATGCCCTTCTTGTCCATCCAGGCGATGAGTTTTTTCACTTCGGCCATGACTTCGGGGCCGATGCCGTCGCCGGGGAGGAGCAGGAGCTTGTGGGTCGCCATGATGGATTGCCTCGCGGGAATACTGACAGGAACGCTGGAAAACTGGCCGGATTGCTAAAGCCCGGAACGGGGCTTGGCAAGGCGGAGATAGGGCAGGGGAATAGCCGGGGAAAGCGGTGGGCAAAGGGATAGGACTTGCCCCTTTGGGTGGGGTAGCATTCCGGAAAGTCCAAAAAGACTATGCAGGGAGAATGTCCATGGGTTGCAGGACGCGCCGGCACTATTTCGTGGCTCTGCTGCTGGCAGCGGGCAGCCTTCTGGCGGAGCCCGCCTCAGCCCAGACCTACCCCTCCCGCGTCATCAGGATGATCGTGCCGTTCAACGCCGGTGGCCAGCCGGATGTGATCGCACGGCTGTTCGCGCAGCAGCTGTCAACCGCGGTCGGCACCACCATTGTCGACAACCGGCCCGGCGCCAATACGACAATCGGCAGCAAGGCCGCAGCCGAAGCGGACCCCGACGGCCATACGCTGCTGTACGGGTCGGCGACATCGCTGGCGCTCGCGCCCGCGCTCAACAAGTCGCCGGGCTACGACCCGGTGAAAAGTTTTGCGCCGATTGCGACGTTCTCGACGTCGCCGTTCATGCTGTTTGTCGGCAAGAGCGTTCCCGAAAGTGTAAAGACCGTTGAGGATTTCATCGCCTATGCCAAGTCACGCCCCGGCAAGTTGAACTTCGCCGCGCCGACTGGCGGCCCGCCGCACATTGCAGGCGAGTTGTTCAAGCGCGCGACCGGCGTCGATATGGTGCCGGTGTCGTACCGCAGCCTCAATCAGGCGTTCACCGACATGATCGGCGGCCAGATGGATGTGCTGTTCGATGGTCCGGCACCGATGATGCCACTCCTGGCAGACGGCAAGGTGCGCGTGCTGGTGAGCCTCGGGACACGGCGTTCGGCGGCGCTGCCGGATGTGCGGCTCATGAAGGAAGCGGGCTTGCCCGATGTGCAGCTTGAAACCTGGAACGGCCTCGTCGCGCCGGCCGGTACGCCGCCGGCCATCGTCGCGCGGCTCAACAAGGTCATCAACGACGGGCTGAACAGCGAGGAAATCAAATCCGCGCTCTTGAAGTTCGCGTCCGACCCCTTCGTCAGCACGCCGGAACAGTTCTCCGCCATGATCGCGCGCGAGTCGCAGAAGTGGAAAGATATTGTGGTTGCGGCTGATGTGAAGCTCGAGTAGCGGGTCTGCGATTTCCGTTTCGCCGGATCATGGACTAAAAAGGCCGCGTGCACGATTTTGCCGAAAGCATCGCGAAGGCGCTGGAACTGATCTTCGGATTGGATCGCGAACTCGTCGCTATTGTCCTGCTGTCGATCCGCGTCAGCATCACCGCTACCCTCATTGCATTTGTCGTGGGCGTGCCGCTGGGCGCCATGCTGGCGGCAGCGCGGTTTCGCGGCAGCGGCGTGCTGGTCGTGGTTGCCAATGCGCTGCTCGGCCTGCCGCCGGTGGTGGCGGGACTGGCGGTTTATCTTGCGCTGTCGCGCTCCGGGCCGCTCGGTGAATTCGGGCTGCTGTTCACGCCCGCCGCCATGGTGATCGCGCAAACGATACTCGCACTGCCGATTGTCGTTGCGCTGACCCATCGCGCGATGGAGCCGCTGTGGAAGCAGTTTGGCGACTCGCTATCTGTCGTCGGCGCTTCGCGTGCGCGGGCAGGCCTTGAACTGATCCGCATGGGACGCGGGTTTCTGCTGACGATTTTTCTGGCGGCGTTCGGTCGTGCCATTGCGGAAGTCGGCGCGATCCTTGTCGTCGGCGGCAACATCCGCGGCTTCACACGCACCATGACGACGACCATCGCGCTTGAAACCAGCAAGGGCGAGCTGGGGCTTGCCCTCGGGCTGGGTGTGATTCTGGTGGTGATCAGTTTGGTGGTTTCGACGCTCGCGTTCACGCTGGAGCGTTGGACGCGGAGGATTTAACTCCGGTCAGACGGCGATCTCTCTCTTACGTCTCCCCGCTTGCGGGGAGAGGTCGGATTGCGAAGCAATCCGGGTGAGAGGGAGCCTGCCGAATTGAAGATGCCCCTCATCCCGACCTTCTCCCCGCGAGCGGGGAGAAGGAGCGCAGCGCCTGTGTGGCTGGGCTTTATGAACGCGGCTGATTTGCAGCGTTCGGGAAGAACAGCCGCTGCCCGTCGATCTTGTAGTCGGCAATCACCTTCTGGCCTTCCGGCGAAACCAGCCAGTCGATGAACGCCTGTCCTTCCGCGACTTTCACGTTCGCATGCTTCGCGGGGTTCACCAGCATCACGCCATACTGGTTGAACAGCTTGTTGTCGCCTTCGACCAGCACAATCAATTCGCCGCGATTCTTGAACGACAGCCAGGTGCCGCGATCCGTCAGCGTGTAGCCCGAGGTAGCAGACGCCATGTTGAGCGCCGGGCCCATGCCCTGACCGATTTCCTTGTACCAGTCGGGCTTGGCGGCGAGATCGACACCGGCATCCTTCCAGTAGCGCAGCTCAGCGGCGTGGGTGCCGGAGCGATCGCCGCGCGAAATGAACGGCTGCTTCGCTGCCGAAATCTTGCGCAGGCCTTCCAGCACGTCCTTGCCCTGCGTCTTCGCCGGATCGCTCTTGGGGCCGACGATGACAAAGTCGTTGTACATCACGTCGAGGCGCCTGGTGCTGCCGCCCTCGGCGAGAAACTTCTCTTCCGCCGCCTTGTCGTGGACGAACACAACATCCGCATCGCCGCGCCGGCCGATGTCGAGCGCCTGCCCGGTGCCGACGGCGACGACCTTCACTTCGATGCCGGTCTTCCGGGTGAAGGCCGGCAGCAGGAAGCCGAACAGGCCCGACTGTTCCGTCGAGGTGGTCGAGGCAACGGTGATGGTTTTCTGTTGTGCGCTGGCGGGCGGCAGCCAGGCAAATCCAGCAAGCAGCGCCAGCGCGAGTATGATGCGGGATTTCATTTTTGAATTTTCCAATCCATCGTGATCCGCGCGACGACACCACATCGAAATATCGGTGGCAACAAGAACAGATTGGAAGACGTGTAAAAAAGCGCGCCGCGGTATTTTCTCCGCATATTGTGCGATAGCGTTCTTCTATTAATTCAGGCGACAGCAAGTATAGCTTCAGGCTATGGCGCACTTGCAGGACGCGCGTGCGTCAGGCGGTCGCCGCGTCAGCTACCGCTGAACCAGTTATAGCCCTGGTTTTCCCAATAGCCGCCGCGGTCCTCGTTGGTCACGACCAGCGCAGTGACGTACTTGGGATTCTTGAAGCCGAGCTTGGTCGGCATGCGGATCTTCATCGGGTAGCCGTACTTGCGCGGCAGGATTTCGTTGCCGTACCTGAACGTCATCTGCGTCTGCGGATGCAGCGCCGTCGGCATGTCGATGGTGTTGGTGTAGCCTTCCTTGCAGATGAAATAGACGTACTTCGCCGTGAGGTCGGCGCCGACGCGCTTGAGGAAATCCGACAGCCGCGGGCCGCTCCAGTCGCCGATGGCGCTCCAGCCTTCGACGCAGATGTGGCGCGTGATCTGGCGCTCCTGCGGCAGCGCGTAGAGTTCCTTCAGGGTCCAGGGCTGCTTGTTCTCGACGAGGCCGGCGACTTCGAGCTTGTAGGTTTCACCATCGACTTCCGGCGCTTCGTCCTCGCTGTAGTAGGCGTTGAAGGGAAACGGCTTGGTGATCATGCTCTCGGGATAGACCGGCGCGAGCTTGTTTGGCTGAAAGATCGCTGCCTGCACGCGGTCGTTGAACGTCGAAACGTAACGCAGCGCGTTTTCCGCGGTGTTGCCATCGAAGATATCGCAGCCGGTGAGAAACGTCAGCGCGCCAAGGCTTGTCGCGCCGCGCAGGAACAGGCGGCGTGACGGGTCCGGCAGCAGCTTTGCCGCATCCTTGATGAGCAGCTTCTTGTCAACGCCGGGAATGATGGTGCGCTTTTTCATAGACCCTCTTATTTCCCGACAACGATGGCCTTGATGGTTTTCGGCACCAGCAGCGCCAGGATTACATGCACCACCAGAAACCCGACGATGGCGGCCATGGCGGCGAAGTGGACGTAGCGTGCGAAATCATAACCGCCGAACAGCGCTGTGAGTTCCTGCAACTGCACGGGCTTCCAGATCGCAAGGCCGGACAACACGACCACAATGCCTGCGGCAATGACGCCGACGTAAAGCAGCTTCTGCACGGAGTTATAGACCGAGATGTCGTCGTGCGAGAGCTTGCCGGTCAGCGCCGCGCCGACGTCATGCACGACATCGCGGGGGTAAATCGGAAAGAGCTTCCTGCGGAAGCGGCCGGTGACGATGCCAAGCGTGACATAGACAAGGCCGTTGATGACCAGCACCCACATGGCCGCGAAGTGCCAAAGGAGCGCGGCCAAGCCAGCCGCCGAGCGTGATCGCGCGCGGGAAAGTGAAGTCGAACAGCGGAGAGGCGTTGTAGATCTGCCAGCCTGAACCGATCATCGCCAGCATGGCGATGGCATTGATCCAGTGCGTGATGCGTGTCCAGCCGGGATGGATGATGCCGGTATCTTTGGGTGCGGAAGTGTCGATGGCTTGCGTGGACACGTTTGCCTCTAGCACGGTTCGTCGTGCGCTTTTGCACCGTAGCAAGTTCCACAGCCGATGTCGTTCACACGCGATGCACCCGCACTCACGTTTCGGGCCAGGGACGTGAACGAAAAACCGGCCGGGATTGCTCCCGGCCGGCTGGATTTCGCCGGTTACGAAGCCGGCAGCAACACGGTGTCGATGACGTGGATCACGCCATTCGACTGCTTGACGTCGGCGATGGTCACGGTGGCAACCTGGCCCTTCTCGTCGGTCAGGGTGATCTTGTCGCCCGCGGTCTTGGCGGTCAGCACGCAGCCGCCAACGGTCTTGACCTTGTGTGCGCCCTTGTCGTCGGCGACCATCTTCTTGATTGCCATCGACATCGCATCAGCCGCGACGACGTGGCAGGTCAGGATCTTGGTCAGCGTCGCCTTGTTCTCCGGCTTCACGAGATTGTCGACCGTGCCGGCCGGCAGTTTCGCGAATGCGGCGTTGGTCGGTGCGAACACCGTGAACGGGCCCTTGCCCGAAAGCGTATCGACGAGGCCGGCAGCCTTCACGGCTGCGACGAGGGTGGTGTGGTCCTTCGAGTTCACCGCGTTCTCGATGATGTTCTTCGAGGGGAACATCGCAGCGCCGCCGACCATGACGGTCTTTTCCTGCGCGATGGCGGGAGCAACGATGCTGGCGGCGCCGGCAACGAGTGCGATGGCGGCGGTGGCAGCAAGCAGATTGAAGCGCTTGGACATGTTGACTCTCCTCGGAAAGCGATAGGGGTTTCCCCGCAGCGTTTGCTTGCGGACGATGCGACGCATTGAACGAACGTCGCCGTCGTTGGCGCGTGCGTTTTATTTTGTCGTCAGAGCAAGCTACGGATCGCTTTGCGCGCGGTTGCACGTTTGCGCGACTCTCACGCGCTCGTGAACCACAATGGTATCCTTTATTATTTTTTGCGGGAATTGAAACTAATGCGGCGCAAGAACGTTCATGCGCGCGTTTGCGCAAAAATCCCTATGAAGTATGGCGTTTCGCCGTCACTTCGATTTCGACGCGCATTTCGGGCTTCAGCAATCCGGCCACGACCAGGATCGTACCGGCAGGGCGAATGTCGCGCAGCAGGTCGCCGCTGACGGCAAACACGGCATCGGCATCCTTCACATCGAGCAGGTAATAAACGACGCGGACAATGTCGCCGAGCGCGAAGCCTGCGTCATTCAGCACGCCTTCGATGGTGCGAAAGCAGTTGCGGGTTTGCGCGGTGACGCCCGCGGGCATCTGCATGGTGGTGTAATCGTAGCCGGTGGTGCCGGCGATGAAACACATATCGCCATCGACAACGGCGCGGCTGTAGCCCGCGGCCTTTTCAAATGGCGAGCCGGTGGAGATCAGCCGCCGTGTCATGCCGCATCCGAGCGCATGTGGGTGACGAGTTCGCGCGCATAGGCGGGGAGTCCGTCAAGTTTTCGCACGCAGATCGTCAGATCGCGCACCGCCCAGGCGTCGGCCAGCGCGATGATGCCGATGTCGATGGTCTTGGCGGCGCGCCGCGCGCTCGTCTCCGGCACGATGCCGATGCCGACGTTGCTTTCGACGAGGCGGCACACCGCGTCGAACGAGCGTAACTGGATGCGCAGCCGCAAGGTTTTGCCAATGCGCGCCGCCTTGTCGGCAAGAAAGCGCTGGATCGCGCGCGCCCGGTCGATGCCGACGAAATTCTGGTCCAGCGTTTCGGCGAACGGCACGGACTTTCGGCCCGCCAGCGGATGACCGCGGCTGACGACGAGGACGAACTTGTCCTTGCGGAACGGATAGGTCTCCAGCGCGCCGGTATCGACCGTGCCGGCGACGATGCCAATATCGCCGACGCCTTCGGCGATCAGCCCGACGATTTCGTCGCTCAGGCGCTCTTCCAGATCGACGCTGATATTGGGATGCGAGGCGAGGAACGAACTCAGCGCTTCGGGGAGGAATTCCGCTAGCGCATTGGTATTCGATAAAAGCCGCACCTGACCGGCCAGCCCGCCGGCGTAGGCGCCAAGATCCTCGCGCAGCCGCTCGGCCTGGCTCAGCATGGTGCGGGCATGGGCGAGCAGGGCGCGTCCTGCCTGGGTCGGGGAGACGCCCTGCCGCCAGCGCGTCAGGAGCGGCGCGCCCAGCGTATCTTCCATGTTGCGGACACGGGTCGAGGCCGCGCCCAATGCAAGGTTTGCACGCGCCGAACCGTGGGTAATGCTGCCCGCCTCCACGATGTGGCGAAACAGGCTGAGATCGATCAGGTCAAAGCGCATCCGGCAAAGGCACCCTTCGTATTTGGCGAAGGTAGGATCTATTAAATCTCCATTGTTTCTGGGGAATTACAAGTCTAAAGATTCGCAATCGGCGAAGTTCAGGGCGGGCCTGATCTTTTCGTGAATAGCTGCCCTGATTTGTCGCCGGAGGCCTAATTCGGTTACGTGCGTTCTCCACGCGCGATGTGCGGCGAGCCTGCCGGACAAGCCGTTCGACGACTTGAAAATCAATCTGCCGCGCCTTCGGGCCGTGGCTGCGGAACTTGAAACGATGGCTGAAGCTCCCTCCTCTGCGCCGCGCGCTCCCGTCCGGCCTCTCTCGCCACATCTGACGATCTACAAGTGGCCAATCACCATGGCGATGTCGATTGCGCATCGCGTCACCGGCACCGGACTTTATTTCGGTACGGCATTGCTGGCGTGGTGGCTGATCGCGGTGGCGAGCGGCCCGAACGCCTATTCGAATTTTCAAATGCTCGCCGGAAGCTGGATCGGACGGCTCGTGCTGTTCGGTTACACTTGGGCGCTGCTCCACCACATGCTCGGCGGCATCCGCCACCTGATCTGGGACATGATCGTCGGCCTCGACCGCGAAGGCCGCGAATGGCTTTCCTGGGCCACGGTCGTCGGCTCGGTGACGCTGACCCTCCTGATCTGGATCGTCGTCTACTTCTTCACGGGAGGGTTGCGGTAATGGGCGCACCGAACCACAACATGCGCACGCCGCTCGCCCGCGTGCGTGGCCTCGGCTCCGCCAGGTCCGGCACCGAACATTTCTGGCGTCAGCGCATGACGGCGGTCGCCAATGTGCCGCTGACGATTGCCGGCATCGTGATCGTGATTGCGCTCCTTGGCCGCAACCATGCAGCGGCGGCGCAGATCCTTGGCTCACCGCTGATTGCCATCATCATGCTGCTGTTCATCTTCTCGGTCGCCACGCACATGCGCATCGGCATGCAGGTCGTGATCGAGGATTACGTGCACGAAGAAAAGATGAAGTTCGCGCTCGTGATGCTCAACACCTTTTATGCGATTGCCATTGGCCTCGCCTCGGCATTCGCCATTCTCAAACTTTCGTTCGGAGTGTGAACTGATGGCGACTAACGGTGGAAATGGCGCGCCGAACTACAATGGCCGCGCCTATCCGATTGAAGACCATACCTATGATGTGATCGTTGTTGGCGCCGGCGGCTCCGGCCTGCGCGCCGTCGTCGGTTGCAGCGAAGCTGGATTGAAGACCGCCTGCATCACCAAGGTGTTTCCGACGCGCTCGCACACGGTCGCGGCGCAGGGCGGCATCTCGGCGTCGCTCGGCAACATGGGCGAGGACGACTGGCGCTGGCACATGTACGACACCGTCAAGGGCGCCGACTGGCTCGGCGACCAGGACTCCATCGAATATCTCTGCCGCAACGCGCCGGCTGCTGTCTACGAACTCGAGCACTGGGGCGTGCCGTTCTCGCGGCTTGAGAACGGCAAGATCTACCAGCGTCCGTTCGGCGGCATGACCACCCATTACGGCAAGGGCACCGCGCAGCGCACCGCCGCGGCCGCCGACCGTACCGGCCACGCCATCCTGCACACGCTCTATGGCGCGGCGCTCAAGCATCAGGCCGAATTCTTTATCGAGTATTTCGCGCTCGACCTCATCATGGACGACGAAGGCCGCTGCCGTGGCGTGATCGCGCTCAAGCTCGACGACGGCACGCTGCATCGCTTCCGGGGCCACACCACGATCCTCGCGACTGGCGGTTATGGCCGCGCCTATTTCTCCTGCACCTCGGCGCACACCTGCACCGGCGATGGCGGTGCGATGGCGCTGCGTGCCGGCCTGCCGTTGCAGGACATGGAATTCGTGCAGTTCCACCCGACCGGCATCTACGGTTCGGGCTGTCTCATCACCGAAGGTTCACGCGGCGAGGGCGGTTATCTCACCAATTCCGAAGGCGAGCGCTTCATGGAGCGTTACGCACCGTCGGCGAAGGACCTCGCCTCGCGCGATGTTGTCTCGCGCGCGATGACCATTGAAATCCGCGAAGGCCGCGGCGTCGGCGCCAAGAAGGATCACATCTTCCTGCATCTCGACCATCTCGATCCCAAGGTGTTGGCGGAACGCCTGCCGGGCATTTCGGAGAGCGCGCGCATTTTCGCGGGCGTCGATGTCACCCGCGAGCCGATCCCCGTTATCCCGACCGTGCACTACAACATGGGCGGCATCGCCACGAACTATCATGGCGAGGCGCTGACCAAGCGCGACGGCAACGATGACTCGATCATCCCCGGCCTGATGGCGCTCGGCGAAGCCGGCTGCGTGTCGGTCCACGGCGCCAACCGTCTCGGCTCAAACTCGCTGATCGACCTTGTCGTGTTCGGCCGCGCGGCCGGGCTGCGCTGCGCCGAAACGATCAAGCCGAACGAGCGGCAACCGGACCTGCCGAAGGACTCCGCCGACAAGGCGTTGTCGCGGCTCGACCATCTGCGTCACGCCAATGGCGGCACGCCGACTGCGGTGCTGCGCGCCCGGATGCAGGATGTGATGCAGACGAACTGCGCCGTGTTCCGCACCGGCGAGGTGCTGGAAGAAGGCTCGAAGAAGATTCACGAAGTGGTCGCAGGCCTGCCGGACATCAAGGTCACCGACCGTTCGCTGATCTGGAACACCGACCTGATCGAGACGCTCGAGTTCGACAACCTGATCGCGCAGGCCGTCGTGACCATGGATAGCGCCGTCAACCGCAAGGAAAGCCGTGGCGCACATGCGCGCGAGGACTTCCCCGACCGTGACGACAAGAACTGGATGACGCACTCGCTGGCGTGGCTCGACCCCAAGAGCTTCAAGGTCACGCTCGATTCACGGCCGGTACACACCTACACGATGACGAACGACATTGCCTACATCGAACCAAAAGCGCGGGTTTACTGACCATGGCTGAATTTGCACTGCCGAAGAACTCCAAGGTCACCGTCGGCAAGAAGTGGCCGATGCCGGCCAAGGTGAAGGGCGACAAGGGCACGCGCGACTATCTGGTCTATCGCTTTGACCCGGATACCGGCGAAAATCCACGCATGGACACCTACACCGTCGATCTCGACGATTGCGGCCCGATGGTTCTCGACGCGCTGATCTGGATCAAGAACAAGGTCGATCCGTCGCTGACGTTTCGCCGGTCGTGCCGTGAAGGCGTTTGCGGTTCGTGCGCCATGAACGTGGACGGCGGCAACACGCTCGCCTGCACCAAGGACATGAAGGATATTTCCGCGACGGTGAAGGTCTATCCGTTGCCGCACCAGCCGGTGGTGAAGGACCTTGTGCCGGACCTGACCAATTTCTATGCCCAGCACGCTTCGATCCAGCCGTGGCTCAAGACGACCTCGCCGACGCCGGAAAAGGAATGGCAGCAGAGCCACGAAGAGCGCCAGAAGCTCGACGGCCTCTACGAGTGCATCCTGTGCGCGTGCTGCTCGACGGCGTGCCCAAGCTACTGGTGGAATTCAGACCGCTTCCTCGGCCCGGCGGTCTTGCTGCAAGCCTATCGCTGGATCATCGATTCACGCGACGAGGCGACCGGCGAACGGCTCGACAATCTGGAAGATCCGTTCCGGCTTTATCGCTGCCACACCATCATGAATTGCGCGAACACCTGTCCGAAGCATCTCAATCCGGCCAAGGCGATTGCGGAAATCAAGAAGAAGATGGTCGAGCGTCAGGTGTAGCGATCTGGCGGTGCAGCACTTTCAGCTTGATGGCATGCACCAGCTTCACCGGCGCTACCAATGACACGACGGTCTGGGCAACGCCGGCCCAGGCCCGCCAGTTCAGCGGCGCGAAATAACGTAGCTGGATTTTCAGCCGGTCGATGAGCTGGCGGCGGCGGCGGCCGAGCGACTGGCCCTGCGACGGCACGCGATAGGCCAAGAGATATTCCGGCACGTTGGCGAGGTCGTATTTCGCGCCGATCCTTCGCAGCAATTCATAGTCTTCTGCCGCCGGATAATTTTCCGAATAAATGCCGACCGTGCGTAACGCATCGATGCGGAACACCGCACTCGCGTGCGAAATGCCGGTATTGAAGAACATCAAATTGCGGATTGCGGCGGAGTCGGCCGGGCGCTGGCGATAGAGCGTGGCTTCGCCCGAATGTTCGTCGAAATGCCGGGTCCAGCTTCCGACAGCGCCGACGCGCGGATGCTTGTCGAGAAAGCAGACCTGCTTCGCCAGCCGGTTCGGCATCGAGATGTCGTCGGCGTCCATGATCGCGACATAGTCGTATTGCTTCGCCAGAATTTTCGAGAGGCCGATGTTGCGCGCCACGGCCGGGCCGCGATTGCGCTTGAGCCGGATCACTTCGACGTTATCGTAGCCGGAGAGCAGGTCCGCCACCGGCGTTGCGCTGCAATCGTCAACGACATGGACATCGCAGGTCAGCGAACCGGAAAGCACGCTTTCGACGGCCTCACGAATGGTCTTGTCGGCATTGTAGGCCGCAACCAGGACTGCGATGACTGTCGGCAACGTACAAACCCTCGCTGGTTCTACGGCCTTCGTTTAGCATCGCAGTCTTAACATTCGATGTGTAACCCGGGTTTATTTAACCCGAAATTAACGATGCCTGCTGAGGCACCGGAGAATCTCGAGGGTTCCATTTGTTTGTTCGTTAAGTGGCGGCTGCTAGTAAAAACGCTCTGGACAAAGAGCTTGGATCGCAAATCTTACGTCTGAGCCAATGTCCAGCGCAGTAATTTAAGTGATGTTTTTGAACAAATACGATGCACCCGCTTCACCTAAAGCCGGCGCGCTGATCATCGGCGGCGAGCACGGCAGCCTCGGTGTTGCGCGCAGTCTGGGCCGCCGCGGCATTCCGGTCTGGTTCCTCACCGACGACAAGATCATTGCGAAGTTCTCGCGCTACACGCAGCGCACGCTGTACTGGAACGGGCCCGAGGACGCGCAGGCCGCCGAGCATCTGCTCGCGCTTGCCGCGCAGCACGGCCTCAGCGGCTGGGTGCTGTATCCCGCCGGCGACCGCGAGGTAAAACTCGTCGCGCAACATCATGCCGCGCTGTCGGATATATTCCGCCTGATCACGCCGCCGTGGGACGTAACGAGGATCGCTGCAGACAAGCGCCTGATGTATGCGCGCGCCGCCACGCTTGGCATTGGCCATCCCAAAAGCTATTCGCCGAAAAATCGCGATGAAGCCGCGCGGCTCGACGGCACGTTCCCGATGATCCTCAAGCCTTCCATGAAGGAAGGCATGAATGCGCTGACGCAGGCGAAGGCCTGGGCCGTGGCGGATAGCGCCGAACTTGTGGCGAAGTACGACGAGGCCGCGGCCCTTGTCGGGCCTGAGAACATTGTGCTGCAGGAAATGATCCCCGGCGGCGGCGCGACGCAACTGTCCTATACCGGCGTCTGGAAAGATGGCGTGCCCGTCGCCTCGATGATTGCGCGGCGCACACGTCAGTTTCCAATGGAGTTCGGCACCGGCACGTTCGTCGAATCCGTCGAGCAGGACGAAGTCGAGCAGGCGGCCTGCGTGTTCCTCACATCGCTCAATTACAGCGGCCTGGTCGAGATCGAATTCAAGTATGACGCCCGCGACGGCGTGCACAAGATTCTCGACGTCAATCCGCGGGTCTGGACCTGGAATGCGCTGGGCGAACTGGCGGGTGTAGACTTCGCCTACATCCAGTGGCAGCTGGCGATGGGCGAGCGCGTTGCGCCGTCCCGTGGCCGCGCCGGCACATCGTGGGTGTATGTGTCGAAGGACATCGCCGCGGTGTGCCAGGAAATGCTCGCAGGCATTACCTCGCCGGCGATGTACATCCGGTCGTTCCATTTCCCGCTGGGATTCGCGGCATTCGCCAGTGACGACCCGCTGCCGGCGCTGGTCGATTTTCCGCTGGCAATCTGGCGTTTTTTGTCACGTCGCGTTGATCCGCCGAAAGCCGTTCCAGACGGCGGTCGCAGCGCCGGACATGAGAACGTCCACGTAGCGAAGCCGCTGGTAATCGCCGTTGATCGAGATGCGCGGTAGCGCCATCAGGTGATCGCGGTGTTCCGGGAACAGCACGCCGGGGCGTGTCGTCACGGCGGTTTTGAATCCCAACTCCTTCGCCATTGCGAATTCGCGCGGACCGGCTGACGCCGGATCGCCGAACGGGAACGAGAAGTGCATCGGCCTGATGCCGAGCCTCTGTTCGATCAGCGCGCGGCCCTGTTCGATTTCGCGAATCGCAACGTCTGCGTCGGTCTTGGCGAGGATGACGTGATTGATGGTGTGCGCGCCGACGGTCATCAGCGGGTCGGCGGCGAGTTCGCGCACCGCGCCGCGGATTTCGGTCTCGGTCGCAAGGCTGCGCAGCCACCAGTAGATTGCGCCGAAGGTTTCCTGCTTTTCTTCCGCTGTCGCGCAGGTCAACGTGCGGTCCTCGCCGTTCATGCGCAGCGAAACGGATTGATTCCCAGCGATGACGGCTTCCAGCACCAGCCACCACAATTCGCCGTCGCGCTCCATGAAGCTCGTCGGAATATAGATCGTGAAGGGAACGTCGTTCGCCTTCAGGATAGGGTACGCGAATTCCTTGTTGTCGCGGTAGCCGTCGTCGAGTGTGATGGCTGCGAAACGGCGGCGGAAATCGCCTTCGGCAATGCGGCGATGCGCTTCATCGAGCGAGACCAGATCGACGCCGGCGGTCTGCAGCGCGACGATGAGGTGTTCGAGAAATTCCGGGGTGATTTCCAGAATGCGGTTGGGCTGGAACGCATCGTCACGCGCCGGACGGACATGATGCAGGGTCAGGATCGCGCCGACGCCGCCGACGAAATGGCGCAGCAGCTTGTGCGCGCCGGAGAAATACAGCGTTTCGAATCCGGCCCTGATAACCTGTTCGCGCAGCCCAGCCATCGATGGCATTCCTCACGTAAAAGGATGCCTCTGGCCTAGCCTAAATTGTTTGAAATTCCTTACAGCTTCAGGTTCTTCTTGCGCTGGCCGAGCGTGCGCAGGCGGAGTGCGTTGAGCTTGATGAAGCCCTCGGCATCCTTCTGGTCGTAGGCGCCCTTGTCGTCCTCGAACGTGACGAGCGTGGAGGAATACAGCGACTTCACGCTCTCGCGGCCCGTCATCATGACGTTGCCCTTGTAGAGCTTGAACCGCACTTCGCCTTCGACATGCTCCTGGCTCTTGTCGATCAGTGCCTGCAGCATCTCGCGCTCCGGCGTGAACCACATGCCGTTGTAGATGAGTTCGGCGTAGCGCGGCATGATCTCGTCCTTGAGATGCGCGGCGCCACGATCGAGCGTGATCGATTCAATGCCGCGATGGGCGGCGAGCAGGATGGTGCCGCCGGGCGTCTCGTAAACGCCGCGCGATTTCATGCCGACGAAGCGGTTTTCCACGAGGTCGAGCCGGCCGATGCCGTTGTCGTGACCGAGTTCGTTGAGCCTCGTCAGGATCGTGGCTGGCGACATCTGCTGGCCGTCGATGGAAACCGCATCGCCCTTTTCAAAGCCGATACGGACTTCGGTCGCCTTGTCGGGCGCATCCATCGGCGAGATCGTGCGCTGATAGACACTTGACGGCGCTTCCTTTGCCGGGTCTTCCAGCACTTTGCCTTCCGACGAGGAGTGCAGCAGGTTGGCATCGACGGAGAATGGCGCTTCGCCTTCCTTGTCTTTGGCAATCTGGATCTGATGATCGCGCGCGAACTGCAGCAGCTCCTCGCGGCCCTTGAACGACCACTCGCGCCATGGCGCAATGATCTTGATGGACGGATCGAGCGCGTAATAGGAAAGCTCGAACCGGACCTGATCGTTGCCCTTGCCGGTGGCGCCATGAGAGACCGCGTCGGCGCCGACCTTCCGGGCGATATCGATCTGCTTCTTGGAGATCAGCGGCCGCGCAATGGAAGTGCCAAGCAGGTAGAGGCCTTCATACAGTGTGTTGGCGCGGAACATCGGGAACACGTAATCGCGGACAAATTCCTCGCGCACGTCTTCGATGAAAATGTTTTCCGGCTTGATGCCGGCGCGCAGCGCCTTCTCGCGCGCGGGAGCAAGCTCGCCACCCTGGCCGAGGTCGGCGGTGAACGTCACAACCTCGCAGCCGTAGGTCGTCTGCAGCCACTTGAGGATGATCGAGGTGTCGAGTCCGCCGGAGTAGGCGAGGACAACCTTTTTCACGTCACGCTTTGTCATCTGCGATAAGTCCAATCAGCCAGTTAAGAGAAGCCTGCGAAAGGCCCGGAGGCCGCAGGCGCAGGCAAGAGGTATAGCCGTCGTTGGGGGTGCAATAAACCGGCAAGGCGGGCAGGGCAAGCCACGGGCGGAACCCGCATCCGGCGCGCTCGAAATGCCCTTGAAACGCTGCTTTGGCAGCCGCTTTTGCGGCCTTGGTCCAAGGGCGCTATGCTGGACCGGCGGGCGGCAACGCAGACTGAATTGAAGAGGAACACCCCATGCGGAAGATCACTCATCCCCTCGGGGCGGCGGTTGTCGCCTTGCTGGTCCAGGCCAATGCCGTGAAGCCCGGCGCCGCAACCATCGTGTACCCGTGGTGCGCTTATTACGCCGGCTCCGACTCGGGCAATGCGCCGAGCTGCGGGTCCTCCACGCTGGAACAATGCAGGGCGACCATCAGCGGCCAGCAGGGCTATTGCGGGCGCAATCCGTTTTACGTCGAGCCGCCGGTGCAGCCTCCGCGCCGCCAGAAGCGTTCGCGTGAATAGGAAGTAAAAGGTCAGTCCCGGTTCACGACCAGATCGTCGCGATGAATCATCTCGACCCGGCCGTCATAGCCGAGGATCGACATGATATCCGACGACGAACGGCCGCGGATTTTCTCGGCATCCTCGACATCGAAAGCGACAAGGCCGCGGCCGATCTCGGCGGTGTCAGGCCCGCGCACGATCACGGCGTCGCCGCGCGAGAACTGCCCATCGACGCGGATGACGCCGGCGGGAAGCAGGCTGCGTCCCATCCGCAGCGCGGCGGCAGCGCCGGCGTCGATGGTCAGCGTGCCGCGCGGCTCCAGCGTGCCGGCGATCCAGCGTTTGCGCGACGTAATCGGATTGGCCGGCGTCAGGAACCACGTACAGGGACCGCCGTCTTCAATCGCCGTGATCGGATGTTCGACCTTGCCCGACGCGATCACCATGTGCGTGCCGGAGGAGGTGGCGATCTTGCCGGCCTCGATCTTGGTCTGCATGCCGCCGCGCGAGAGTTCGGAATTCGCAACACCCGCCATGGCTTCGATTTCGGGCGTGATGCGCTCGACCAGCGGCACCAGCCTGGCTTGCGCGTTGCCGCCGGGCGGCGCGTCGTAAAGCCCGTCGATGTCGGAGAGCAGCACCAGCAGGTCCGCGCTCGCCATGGTGGCGACACGCGCGGCAAGGCGATCATTGTCGCCGTAGCGGATTTCGTTGGTGGCAACCGTGTCGTTCTCGTTGATGACGGGCACCACGCCCCATTCCATCATCTTGTCCAGCGTCGAGCGCGCGTTGAGATAGCGGCGGCGCTCCTCGGTGTCGCCCAGCGTCACCAGCACCTGGCCTGCCTGAATGCCGTGACGGCTGAGCGCCTCGGACCATGTGCGTGCGAGTGCGATCTGCCCGACGGCGGCGGCGGCCTGACTGTCCTCAAGCCTGAGCGATCCCTTCGGCAGCTTCAGCACCGAACGGCCGAGCGCAATCGAACCCGACGACACGATCAGCACATCGCGCTTGGCGGCGTGCAGGCGCGCGACATCCGCCACCAGTGAGGCAAGCCAGACTTCCTTGACGCGGCCGGCCTCGGCATCGACCAGCAGCGAGGAGCCGACCTTGATGACGATGCGCCGGAAGTCGGCGATGGCGGGAGCTTGGCGGGACATGAGACGGGTGGCGCTTTTTTAGTGAATGGATGCCAAACCCTGTCCCACATAGGCCGGATATTCGCAATAAGGACCGCCCCAAAAGGGCGGCCCTGCAAAGCGAAAGGTTAAGCCTGCTGCCAGACGGTGACCTTAAATCCCGTGGGTTTGCAGCCAGGATTCCAGCAAGGCCGCCTGCCACAGCTTGGAGTGGCCCTTGGGCGTCAGGCTGTCTTCCGGGCTGGCCAGCATGTTGTCCACGTAATCGCGCTGGAACAGGTCGCGCTTGCGCGCTTCCGGCGCGTTGAGCGTGTCTCGCACGAAGTCGAGATACGGCCCCTGCAGGTACTTCAGCGCCGGCAGCGGGAAATATCCCTTCGGCCGGTCGATGATCTCGTCCGGCACGATGCCGCGCGAAGCTTCCTTGAGGATGTGCTTGCCGCCATCGCGTACCTTCAGGCCCGCCGGCATGCTGGAGGCGAGTTCGACCAGTTCATGGTCGAGGAACGGCACACGCGCTTCCAGACCCCACGCCATGGTCATGTTGTCCACGCGCTTGACCGGATCGTCGACCAGCATGATCTCGGTGTCGATGCGCAGCGCCTTGTCGACCGGCTGCATGTCGCCGAGCTTGTCGAAATACTGTTCGACGAAACGCCGGCTGTGATCGCCATTGACGAAACGTGGCGACAGCGTGCGCTCCATTTCCTCGTGATTGCGGTCGAAATAGATGCGCGCGTATTCGCTCGTCGCGTCGTTAGTGCGCATCATGTTCGGATACCAGTGGTAGCCGCCGAAGATTTCGTCGGCGCCCTGACCGCTCAGCACCACCTTGATGTGGCGCGAGACTTCCTCGGACAGCAGGTAGAAGCCGATGGCGTCGTGGCTCATCATCGGCTCCGACATCGCCTCAATCGCACCCGGCATGGACGACAAGGTCCGCGAAGCGTCGATCTGGATGCGGTGGTGGTCGGTGCCGAATTCGTGCGCGATGAGGTCTGAGTAATGAAACTCGTCACCCGCGATGTCGCGCACACTCTCGAAGCCGATGGAGAAGGTCTTGAGATCCTTCTGGCCGTTCTTGGCAAGCAGCGCCGTGACCAGCGAGCTGTCGAGCCCGCCGGAAAGCAGCACACCGACCGGAACGTCGGCGACGCGCCTGCGCCGGATCGACGTCTGCATCGCTTCTTGCACAGCCTCGCGCCATTCGCCTTCGCTCAGCACGCGATCCTGCGGCCTGGCGTTCAGTTTCCAGAACGTTTCGCTGCGGCGCTTGCCGTTCGGTTCGATGGTGAGGATCGTCGCCGGGGCGAGCTTTCGCACACCTTTCAGAATCGTCATCGGTGCAGGCACCACGGCGTGAAACGACATGTAGTGATGCAGTGCGACTGGATCGATTTCCGTATCGACGCCGCCGGCCGCCAGCAATGCCGGCAGGGTTGAAGCGAAGCGCAGCGTCTTGCCTTGCTCCGAATAATACAGCGGCTTGATGCCAAGCCGGTCGCGCGTCAGCACGGCGCGGCCGCTGTTCCGTTCCAGAATGGCGTAGGCGAACATGCCGTGGAAACGCTCCGCGCAGCGCGGCCCCCAGGCGTGATACGCCTTGAGAATGACCTCGGTGTCGCCATCGGAAAAGAAGCGATAACCCTTGCCCTGCAGCTCGCGGCGCAGTTCACGGAAATTGTAGATACAGCCGTTGAACGCGATGGCGAGACCAAGTTCGGAATCGATCATCGGTTGCTGCGATGTCAGGCTGAGATCGATGATGCTCAGCCGCCGGTGGCCAATCGCCGCACTGTTGTTAAGGAAGATGCCGCCGGAATCGGGTCCGCGGGCTTTAAGCGAATCGACCATCTTCTCAAGCGCACTCGCGCTCGTCTGACCTTCGTCAAAGCGTATTTCACCACATAGTCCACACATCTCGAATAGCCTCTCTTTTCATGAAGGGCGTGAGGCTTCGATCTGTGCGTAATATATGTGGGGCGAAAGATGGTCATACTGCGTCACCGCGCGAAAACATCGCGGTGGAATGTCCGCCATGCAGCGGAACCATTTTGAATGGTTGGTGAGTACCGAAGCTAAATCAGGCTTCGGGATGCCACTCGGTTTCGACCGGCACGTCTTCGTCGGCTTTCGCGCCGTCGATGATCTTCAATAATGCGCGCAGCACTTCCGGCACGCCCTTGCCTGACACCGCCGACAATACCATCGGTGTTTTCTTGGACGCGCGCTTGAGCCGCGCAACCTGTTCCTTGAGCTGCTCCGGCGACATCGCATCGGCCTTGTTGATCGCGACGATCTCCACCTTGTCGATGAGCTCGTTGCCATAGGCTTCGAGTTCGGTGCGCACGGTTTTGTACGCCTTGCCGGCGTGTTCGCAGGTGCCGTCGATCAGATGCAGCAGCACGCGGCAGCGTTCGACATGACCGAGGAATCGGTCGCCGAGGCCGATGCCTTCATGCGCGCCTTCGATCAGTCCGGGAATGTCCGCCAGAATGAACTCGCGCGTATTGACAGCGACCACGCCAAGCTGCGGATGCAGGGTCGTGAACGGATAATCGGCGATCTTGGGCTTTGCCGCGCTGACCGCCGCGAGGAACGTTGACTTGCCGGCGTTCGGCAATCCGACAAGACCGGCGTCGGCGATCAGCTTGAGGCGCAGCCACAGCGTGCGCTCCTCGCCCGGCAATCCGGGATTGGCGTTGCGTGGTGTGCGATTGACCGACGACTTGAAATGCTGGTTGCCGAAGCCGCCATTGCCGCCCTTGGCGAGGATCACGCGCTGTCCGTATTCGGTGAGGTCGGCGAGCAGGGTTTCGTTGTCTTCGGCGAATACCTGCGTGCCGCGGGGCACTTTCAGGATGATGTCCTTGCCGCCCGCGCCCGAACGGTTCTGGCCCATGCCATGGCCGCCGGTCTGGGCCTTGAAATGCTGCTGGTAGCGATAGTCGATCAGCGTGTTGAGGCCGTTGACGCATTCGGCGATGACGTCGCCGCCATGCCCGCCGTTGCCGCCGTCAGGGCCGCCGAATTCGATGAATTTCTCGCGCCGGAACGACACCGAGCCGGCGCCGCCCGCGCCCGAGAAAATATAGATCTTGGCCTGGTCGAGAAATTTCATGACGGACTTCTACGGGTGCTGCGGGCAGGCACAAGGCCGAAATGGCCGCGCACCCGCCAAAACGGATTAAATGCTTAAATCGGCAGCTTTTGGGCAGCTACAGGCAGATCGGCGGGTTTGCGGGCGATTATTACAGGTCCGCCTTGGCCCCGGACGCCTTGACCACTTCCGCCCATTTGCGGACTTCCGACGCCACGAAGGCCGGCATTTCGGCTGGGGGACGCCAGCGCATGACCACGGCGTTGCGGTTGAAGGTCTCGCGGATGGCGGGCTGCGCCAGCGCCTTTTCGATTGCTGCGGCGAGGATGGCGACACGCTCCGGCGGTGTTTTGGCCGGCGCAAAATACGCAAACCATGCGTCCGCATCGACTTCCGCCACGCCGGCCTCGGTCAGGGTCGGCACGTCGGGCAGCACCGGCACGCGCGAAGACGATGCAATCGCCAGCGGCTTCACGAGGCCGCTCTGGATCTGTCCCAGAATATTGGCGACCGCGATGAAACTGAAATCGACAATGCCGGCGACAAGGTCCAGCGCCAGCGGCCCGCCGCCGCGATAGGGCACATGCTGCGCATCGACGCCGGTGCGGATCTTGAACAGTTCGGCGGCAAGATGCGACGACGAACCGTTGCCGGTCGAGCCATAGTTGAACTTGCCCGGCTCGCGCTTGAGCAGCGTGATGAGTTCGGCGGCGTTGATCGCGGGCAGGCCGCGCTTGACGACCAGCGCATGCGGCACCGTGCAGATGCCGCACACCGGCGTGAAGCTCACGGCCGCGCGATAGCCGATGTTCGGCAGCAAGGCTTCGTTGGTGCCGTGGGTCTGCTGGGTGCCGAGTACGATGCGATAGCCGTCGGGGTCTGCAATCGCGACCGATTGTGTGGCCACCGCGCCGCCGCCACCGCCGCGATTTTCAACGACGATCTGCTGGTGGAGGCTTTGCGTCGTCTGCTCGCCGAGCGCACGCGCGACGAGATCGACCGATCCCGCGGGCGGATAGGGCACCACGACGGTGATGGGACGGGTCGGGAAAATGTCCTGCGCAGCAGTCTGCGCCTGCGCGCCAGCGATGAGCGGAAGGCTGGCGAGCGGCAGGCTTGCCGCCGCCAGCAGGAGGTTTCGTCGATCCATCATCCGGTGTCCCGCCATGCGCGCCGATCTGCAAATTCAATCGGCGCGCAATCTACGCGACAGGTTCCCGCTATCTCAAGCGATTTGGCGGGTTGGCCGCCATGCCTTGAGCGAAGACCAGATCCCCCGTTCGAGCCGGAAGCGGTCGCTCGGCGCCGACGAGTTGATGGCGTGGAAACGCCGCAACACGACGCCCGACCACTGGAAGCCGCATTTCTCAAGGACGCGGCGCGAGCGCGGATTGCTGACGCGCGCGCCGGCCTGCACCGCTGCGTGGCCGCGCATGTCGAATGCGTATCGACCAGCGCGCGGGCGGCTTCGGTCGCATAGCCCTGGCCCCAGTACGGCACGCCGAGCCAATAGCCGATCTCCGGCTCCGGCCCGCCGCGCAAATCAAATCCGCACGCGCCGACGACATCGCCTTCGCGCTCGATCAAAAAGGTTTCTTCGCCCGGCCGTGTGTTGGTGGCGGCGATCCATGCTTCGGCGTCTTTCACGCCATAGGGATGGGGAATGGCCAGCGTGTTCTCTGCGACGCGGCGGTCGTTAGCGAGCTTGGCTACAAGTTTAATGTCCTCGTAGCGCGGCGCACGCAAAACCAGCCGCTCTGTCTCGAGGACGGAGTTACAGCCTTCCCTCAAGTTCGGTGTGGTGTGTTCCAGCAAGGTCATGACGGGGTTTCTTTGGTTGTCGTCAGGGTGGGTAAGAAAGCGAAAGGGGAGCCGGTTTCCCGTCTCCCCTTTGCAAGGAACCCCTGGTGAGGTTCTGCCGGTTTGACTGGAATGTCCGGCAGACCCTCGAATTTTGGATCTACCTTTTACTCTGCGGCCTCTGCGTTCGGTTCTACCGATACAAAGGTGCGGTCCTTCGCTTTAGTGCGATAGGCAATGCGGCCGTCGATAAGCGCGAACAGGGTGTGATCGCGGCCGACGCCGACGTTCTCACCCGGATGCCACTGGTAGCCGCGCTGGCGCACGATGATGCCGCCCGCGTTGACGCGCTGGCCGCCAAACAACTTCACGCCCAGGCGCTGGCCGGGAGAGTCGCGGCCGTTGCGAGAGGAGCCGCCTGCTTTTTTATGGGCCATGAGAGCCTCCGAACCTGATTAGCTTGTCACTGTGACCGGAGTTTAACGGGAGCCGGTCGATTGAATTACGTTGGCGTTGCTTGGGCGCTTACTTCTTGGCATGCTTTACTTTTTAGCCTTGGGCTTCGCCGCGGCTTTCGCCTTGGCGGGGGCCTTTGCCTTCGCTGCCGGCTTGGCTGCGGTTTTCTTGGCAGCGGCCTTCTTCACCGGCTTCTTCGCGGTGTCGTCGCCCTCGGCAACTTCAGCCTTCGGCTTGGGTTCCGGCTTCTTGCGGGCTTCGACCGTCGGCTTCTTGCCATCGGTGAGAATTTCGGTGACGCGGATCAGCGTGTATTCGTCGCGATAACCGCGCTTGCGGCGCGAGTTCTTGCGGCGGCGCTTCTTGAACGAAATGACCTTGTCGCCGCGCTCGTGGGCGATGACTTCGACGGCCACAGCCGCGCCGGCAACCGGGTTGCCAAGCACGGGGGTGTCGCCGCCGACCATCAGCACGTTGCCGAGCTGGACAATGGTGCCCGGCGCGCTGTCGAGGCGGGCGACCTTGAGGGTCTCGTCGGGGGCAACGCGGTACTGCTTGCCGCCTGTTTTGATGACTGCGAACATGGTCTTGCCTCGTGATTGGCCTTGACGCCCGCCTGGAGGGTGGGGCGCCTAACCAACTGATTTTTCAATTGTTTTTGGCCATATTGGACGGCCATAACAAAGCGCGCGGGAAAATTCCCGCGCTGCTGGGGGAGGTTATGGCCGCAGAGGGGGAAAGTGTCAAGAAAAGAGGGGTGGGCGCCCTTGCGGAGCTTCCGATGGGGCCTTGGCTAGACTGCCCTACTAGGCGGTTGTTGGAGGCTTATAATGATCCATGGCAGCCGAAATGCTCTCCAGCAGAGGCGCAAATTTTGAAAAATCGATCTTGTCAGCATTGGGACGAACAACTTTATCAGCAAATATCGCCTTTCCGTATTCACCAACGGCCTCATGCTCTTTGTCGGGATTAAATTTCTTTCCCTCTATTTCAGTTTTCAAAAGTGATGGGTCAAAAAGGTCTTCAATACGCGGAGCCGAGAGCGGTGTTTTGACCAAGTACAGGTTATCAGCGATGTGAAAAAACAACTCGGGGGAGCTGGGAGTTATCGTAATTTTGTATGTCTTTTTGATCATATTGAAGACGTCTTTAGCGGCGCCGTCATTATCGAGAATAACAATGACTGGGTGCTTTAGCGGACGGTGCTGGAATTTCTTTAGATTGCTCGCATAACGCAAAATAAAAAACTTCAGATCACCCGCGCCGCCGCCAAGTTCAATTATTTTATGTGCCTTGTTCATGTAGCTCAAGAACGCAATCGCGCTTTGAAATCCCTTAATCGTCTTTTGTCCCAACTTTGGGTGAAATGCGACGAGACTGCGCAATGCAAATTTCAAATACACATTGTCCGTTTTACCTTCACAGACAATTAGCAGGATGTTGAAAAAACCGATCGGGGGCTCAGATTTCTACTGAAATCAGGGTGCTATTGGGAACTTCGACATCCAAAGGAACCGGCGCCCCCTGGGCCAAGATCTGCTCAAGAATCATAAAAAGACGGGAATGGATGTGGGTCA
>CANJBX010000016.1 GCA_947472885.1 Hyphomicrobiaceae bacterium | reverse complement strand
TTTCGCATGGCTTGGCAGATGCCGCAGGCTCGCCAAGGACTGGGAGTGCCTGAATGGAAAAGCGCTCGCGTTCTTGCGTCTCGCCTCGATCCGACTCATGGTGAGAAAGCTAAGCAATCCTGCTTGAACTTTCCGAACAGACTCTAAGCCTCCGACAGCCAACTCCGTTCCAGCATCAGAAGCACAGGTGGCCGCAGCCTCAGGCCAACGCATTTGCCGCACCTTGAATACCAGCGTGGATATTCAATCCAAGGGACAAGCGGATGTGCCCCCTCAGACGGTTTGCCGAACACCAGAAGGCGACTGGGCACCTGCAACGGCCTAGAAGAATGCGTCATCCGGCACTGTGAGACCGCCTACCCCGCGAAGAACTCACCCGGCATCTTGTTGACCCCGTCGGGCGCTTCGACCTCCGGCAAATGGCCGATGCCGCCTAGACACGCTTCAGAATCGCTTCCTTGATGCCCGTCTTGAGTACCTTGCCCACGGCGCTCTTGGGCATCGTCTCGAACACATGCACCACCTTCGGCGTCTTCACGGAGCCGAGCTGGCCCTTCACGAAAGCGATCACTTCATTCGGATCAAGCGTCATGCCCGGCTTTGCCTCCACTGCGGCGTGCACGGCCTCGCCCCAGTGATCGTCCGGGATGCCGACAATGGCGCATTCGGCAATCGCCGGATGCTGCGACAGCACGGTTTCCACATCGCTCGGATAGACGTTGAATCCGCCGGTGATGATGACTTCCCTCAAACGATCCCGCAGGAACAGATGGCCGCGGCCGTCGAACACGCCGAGGTCGCCGGTGTGCAGCCAGCCATCGACGATGGTCTCCGCCGTCTTGTCCGGCATGTTGAAATAGCCGGTCATCACGAGGTCGCCGCGCACGACGATCTCGCCCTGCTCGCCCGCCGGCAGCAGATTGCCCGCGTCGTCCATAATGCCGACATCGGTGAACAGGCTGGGCTTGCCGGAGGAAGCGAGGTTTTCCTCCAGCATCAAATCGGCGGAAGATAAATTTGTGATGATCTGCGGCGCTTCGGTTTGGCCATAGGTTCCCGCGATGACCGGGCCGAAAGCTTCCTGCGCCTCGCGGATGCGCGCCGGGCGCATCGGCGCGCCGCCATAGATGACATTGCGCAGCGACGGCGTTCGCACATTGGCGGTGCGCGCGGCCTCGACCAGCATCGTCACCATGGTCGGCGGCGAGAAGAACGTCGTGACTTCATGCTCGGCGATGGCGTGCAAGAGCGCGGCAGGTTTGGTGTCCTCGGGAAACACGAACGCACCGCCTGAGCCGAGGATCGGCAGGATGTAGGTCGATGCGCCATGGGTAAGCGGCGCATTGACCAGATAGCGGTCCTTCGGCGTGAAGTTGTAGGCATGGCGCTGCGACACGATGTTGGCGTTCCAGCCGCGATAGGGCTGCATGACGCCTTTAGGGATTCCAGAAGTGCCGCCGGTGAACTTGATCGCAGTCGTGGCATCGAGCGGCAGATAGGTGCGCGTGAAGCGCGCCGCGTGGTTTCCGGCGTGGCGGAACACCGTGTCGCTCGCCGGACCATCGAGCATGTAGGTGGTGACACCCGGCGCTTTCACCCGCGCGGCCATCGCCTCATCGACCAGCATGGCGCCAGGTTCGATATATTCCACGATGCGCTGCAACTCGGGATCGCCATTGCGCGGGTTGAGCGCGACCCATGTCTTTCCGGCAGCCACCACCGCCAGAATGGCAATGAGATGCTCGACCGAATTCTTGCAGCCGACGCAGACGCGGGTTTGCGGGCGCGGGTCCTCGGCTTTGAGATAGGCCGCGAGGTTCATCACCTGCGAAGCAAGTTCGGCAAACGTCACGCGGCGGTCCGGCGTGATGACCGCGACTGCATTGGGCGTGCGCGTCGCCGCGCGAAAGAAGAACTCGATGGGTTGCATCAGGCGCGGCCCAGAATGGTGACGACGGTCGCCGCTTCCTCGACGCCGAAGAAACCGCCGCCGTTTTCCGCCGCCGCAAATCTTGCACCGGCGACCTGGCGCGCGCCGGCCTCGCCGCGCAACTGGATCACCAGTTCGTGGAGCTGGATCGCGCCGGTGGCGCCGATCGGATGGCCCTTCGAGACCAGTCCGCCCGACGTGTTGACCGGGATGCGCCCGCCCAACCGCGTGTCGCCGCGCTCGGCAATCACACCGCCCTCGCCCGGCGCGCACAGGCCGAGGTTTTCGGTCTGCAAAATCTCCGCATAGGCCGAAGCATCGTGGACTTCGGCCACGCTGATGTCCTTCGGCCCGATACCGGCCTGCGCATAGGCCTTGTCGGCGGCGACCTTGCCGAGATGGCGGCTGAGGTCGTCATGCTTGCGGTTCGACCCGCTCACCAGCGCCGTCGCCATCACCTCGACCGCACGGCTATGGCCGAAGCGCGACAGCGCATCTTCCGAACACACGACAATTGCCGCCGCACCGTCGCTGATCGGCGCACACATGGCGCGGGTCAGCGGCCATGCCACCAGCTTGTCGTTCATGATGTCATCGACCGACATGTCGTGGCGGTACTGCGCCAGCGGATTCATCGTGGCGTGAAAGTGGCTCTTGGACGCCGCCGCCGCGATCTGCCGCGCGGTGGTGCCGTGCATGCGCATGTGCTGGCGCGCCAGCGAGGCATAGATATCCATGAACACGGAATGCTGGCCGGTGTCCTCGTGCGCTTCGGGCGGCAGCGGCAGCCCTTCGCCGAGGCTGAGCAGCACCTGCTTGCTGCGCACCATGTCGTGAACGTCCCAGCCGCCGAGGAAGGCCTGGTACATCAGGTCTTTCTTCTCGGGATAGAACATCTTTTCCGCGCCGACGACGAGCGCGACCTCGCACAGGCCGGCCTTGATCTGCGCGAACGCCTGGTTGAGTCCCGTTGAACTCGACGCGCAGGCGTTCTCGACATTCACAATCGGAATCGTCTCGAATCCCATCGAGCGCAGCGCACACTGGCCGCGAATGGTGTTCTGGTTTTCCATCAGGCCCTGCCGGGTGTTGGAGAACCACGCGGCCTCGACGTCCGACATTTTCGCGCAGGCGTCCTTGAGCGCGAGATCGACGGCCTCCCGCGTCAGGTCCTTCACCGACTTGTCAGGATGACGGCCCAGCGCGGTCGAGCCGATGCCGGTGATATAGACTTTGCCGCTCATATCCGTTCTCCGAAACGCTCAGTGGGTCAGGACCGGCACGGCGGTCGGTCGGCGGCTGGCGGTGCGGTCCATGAAGGTGATGTTGTCCGAGACCAGACGATAGTCCGGGAAGCGCGCCAGGAAGCCTTTGACCGCCACGCGCAGCTCCAGCCGGGCCAGCGCCGCGCCGAGGCAATAGTGGACGCCGTGGCCGAGCGAGACATGGCGGTTCGGATTGCGCGCAACGTCGATGGCGTCGGGCCGGTCGAACTGCGCGGGATCGCGGTTGGCGGCGCCGATCATGATGTGAAGCAACTGGCCCTTTTGAATTTTACGGCCATCGACCTCGAAATCCTCGTGTGCGGTGCGGATGCCGCGCTGGGTTGGCGCCTCAAAGCGCAGGAACTCTTCTGCGGCGAGGTCGATCAGGCCGGGATTTGCTTTCAGCTTCGCAAGTTCGGCCGGAAACTGATGCAGCCGCCACAGCGCCATGGCGATGGCGCTGCGCGAGGTGCCGCCGCCCGCCGTCGCCATCATGTTGCAGGTCGCAAGAATTTCAAGATCGCTCAGCCGGTCGCCGCTGGCGTTCGCCGTCACCATGGCGCTGATCATGTCGGGGCCTGGCTTGGCGCGGCGGGCTTCGATGACCGGCATGAAATATTCCTGCTGCGCATCGAGAATGTCGCGCTGCTCCTGCGCCAGCGCTTCCTTGTCGGGCGCGACCGGCTGAAACAGGAAACTGGAGCAGCGGTCGCTCCAGTGCCGCATCAGCGCTTCGTCCTCGTCCGGCAGGCCGAGGAGATCGAGCATGACCTGCGTCGGAATGCGCGCCGCGAAATCGAGATAGGCGTCGAATGCGGGTTTTTGCGCCAGCACATCGAGCAGGCTGTCCACCCGCTGCTGGATCATCGGGCGCAACCGTTCGACCGCGCGCGGCGTCATGGCCTTGATGAACAGCGCCTTCAGGCGGTCGTGATAGGCGTCGTCACGATAAAGGAGCCAGCGATTGTAATGCTCGACGATTTCGCTGAAGCGCCCGGCATTCACGCTGGGCAAATAGGAATAGATCGTCTCGATCCGGTCAACGCTGAGGTCCGGGCGATCCTGCAACTCGAATACATCGTTGTAGCGCGTGAAGTACCAGGCCTGCGCGATCTCGGACCAGTGGACCGGATCGCGCTCGCGCAACTCCTTGTAATAGGGGTAAGGGTCCTGGACCGCTGGGGCGGTGAACAGGCCGTAGCTGTCTGCACCCGCGTCACTGACTGCTGGTTTGCTCATGCGTGGCCCCATGCTTTGGTGCCGGCTTCGACCAGCCGCTCGATCTTGAGCGTCTGGATATCGACCGTGACCTTGCTCGGCAGGATGGCGAACTTCGACATCGCCGCGCTGGAGAAGCCGCACTGCGGGCAGATGCCGAGGCGATCCATCGGCGCGTATTTCTGCGCTTCTTCGATGCGGCGCATCAGCGAATCCATGGATTCGATTTCAGGATTTTTCGTGCTGACGAAGCCGAGATAGGCCCGCTTGCCGGCGGGGACATATTTCAGCGGCGCAAAGTCGCCCGCGCGCGGCGTGTCGTATTCGAGGAGGAACGCATCGACGTCGCTGCGGTTGAACAAGGCGTCCGCAATCGGCGCGTAGCCGCCGTCGCCCATCCACAGGCCTTCCATGTTGCCGCGGCACAGGTGCATGCCGACGGTGAGGTCCGCAGGGCGGCCCGCAATCGCACGGTTGAGCACGTCGATATAGAGGTTCACGAGCTTGTCGGGATCGTCGTCTTCGCTCCTTGCAAGCTCGCGGATGTTCTTGTCGCAAAGCAGCGCCAGCGGCACTTCATCGAGCTGCAGGTAGCGGCAGCCGGCAGTATAGACTTCCTTCATCTCCTGCTGGAACACCGCAATCATGTCGTCCCAGTAAGCGTCGTCGCCCGGATAGACCTTGCGGTCCACCGCCTCCTTGAACTGGCCGAAGTGCATGTGCGACGGCGTCGGCATCGTCACCTTGATGCGATTATGCGCGACGGATTTGAGAAATTTGAAATCGCCAGTGACGATGGGTTGCTTGCGCCTGATCTTCGCCGACGCCACCGGCGCGGGCGACGCCGTTGAGACGCCCTGATCGTTACGGAACGTCAGCTTCGAGGCGCGAAACTCGAAACCGTCGACCGCATTGAGAAAGCCGCGCGACCAACCGCCGCGCCGGAATTCGCCATCGCTGACGATGGGAAGGCCAAGCCGCTCCTGCATCGCGACGGCCTGCGTAATCATGCTGTTCTGGATTTCGTGCAGCGCCTCGAACGGCAGCTTGCCGGCCTCCCAGTCGCGCCACGCCTGCACCAGTTCCGGCGGCCGCTTGAGGCTGCCGACGTGATCGACGGAGTTCTGCGGGACGCGAGAAGCAACCATGGCGTTTCCTTCCGTTCCTAGAAATTCGCGACCGCGCGCGGCGGCGGCGTCGAGGTAGCGAGCAGCGGCACATGCGCGAGGATGAGATCGAGTTCGACGGCGGTTGATGCCACGCCGAGATTATGCCGGTCGGGGCGGATGACGATGGCGCGCGCATTGAGGCGCGCGAGATAGCCGCTTGAATCGCCATCCGCTGCGACGACCATCGCATCGAGATCGTTGAGCGCGGCAAGCGTGTCCGGCGGCAACGCCGCGGCGAAGTCCGGCGCGGCCAGCACGGCGAAGCGATATCCCGCGCGGTCGTCGATGCGTTCGCCATTGGCGAGCCTGGGTTGTTCGGCGCGCGTACCGGCGGGCGCCGCCGCCGAGCCGTGAAGGCCGGGGCCAAGGCGCGGCGCCAGCGGTTTCAGCATCGTCGGGTTGGCAAGCAGCTCGATGTCACGCTGGCGCGCCTTCTCAGGGTCCGTCGCCTGGATGACACCGCCGAGTTCAACCGCCAGTTCGATATAGGCGCGCACATGCTCCATGCGCTCGGTCTCGTAACTGTCGAGCAGCGTATCCACTGCCCGGCCCTGCACCACATCGCGCAGTTTCCACGCCAGGTTGATGGTATCGCGCAGGCCCGAACCCATGCCCTGGCCAAGAAACGGCGGCATCTGGTGCGCCGAGTCACCCGCGAGCAGCAGGCGGCCGCGCCGCCAGCTGGTCGCCAGCGAGGAATGGAACGTGTAGACCACCGCGCGTTCGATCTGCGATTTTGCCGGATCGATCTTCCATGGCTTCAGCAAGTTATAGATCGTGTCCGACAGCACGATCTTCACCGGATCGTCGCCGGGCATCAGCATGAATTCCCAGCGGTGGCGCTTGCCGGGCATCGGAATGAATGTCGTCGGCCGCGCCGGATCGCAATATTGAATCGCATCGATGATTTTGCCGCTCTCATCAGCCGCTTCCGGCACACCGGCGGGCGGCGTATCGAGAACCATATCCAGCACGATCCAGCGTTCATGCGAGCGCAGATCCTGCAAGGCTGCGCCCATGAAGCGCCGCACCGTCGAGCGCGCGCCGTCGCAGCCGACGACATAACGCGCGGTCAGCGAACTGAGTTCGCCGTTGCCGAGGTTCTCGTAGCGCAGCTGCACATGATCGTCGCCCTCATCGAGCGCGAATACATCGCTGCGCAGTTTCACATCGACGCCGGCAAACCTTGCAACGCCTTCGCGCAGCACGCCTTCGAGTTCGGGCTGAAAGAAACGATAGGCGTTGTTCCAGCCGTCGGGGCCAATGCCGCCGCGCGCGATCAGCACCAGCAGCTTGCCCTCGGTGTTGACGTGGCGAATGTTGCGGCTGACGTTGAGTTTCGGCAGCAGCTTTTCCGCAAGCCCGATGGTCTGTAACAAGCGCATTCCTTCACCATCGAGCGAAACCGCGCGTGGCATGTGATAGAGCGACGGCTCGCGCTCCAGCACCGCGACCTTCAGGCCGCTCAGCCCTAACAAGTTTGCCAATGCTGCGCCGACCGGCCCATAGCCGATGATGGCGACATCATAGTCGGGCGTGGTCATGACGGGCGCGCTCGCCTAACGGCCGCGCGCGATCTTCTTGGCAACTTCCGCCTGGTAATCGGCAATCGGCCGGAAGCCCTTGGCGGTGCGGCAGAACGCGTCGGACTTGGCGCGGATGGCGTCAGCAGACATCGAGAGATCGAGGTCTTCGAGGCACGGCTGCTCGATGTACCATTGGGTGTCGCAGAAAATTTCGAGCCGGTTGCCTTCGGGATCGCGGAAATACAGCGACCACGCGTTGCCGTGGTCCATGCCGCGCATGTCGGTGACTTCCGGCTCGTCCTTGACGTGGCGCCAGACGGCCTGCAGATCCTCGACCGAGGCAACGCGAAACGACATCTGGTTGATGTGGTTGTATGCAAGTTCCTTGGGACGGCCCGCGACCAGGATGACCTGATGGTGGTCCTTCGAATCCCAGCTGGTGAACACGATGTCGGCGCCGCGCACCTTGCCGCGATCCGTCACCGTGAAGCCGAGGACGCGGGTGTAGAAATCCTCCATCTTCGGCACGTCGTGAACGTAGATGCCGATATGACTCATGCTGAGCGGAACGCGCCGGTCTTCCGTGGTCTGAGCTGCGGCTGCCTGCGCCATGACGCTTCTCCCTGAAAAACTTTGAACGAACGCTAGACCCGGACTTTCCACGCGGCCAGTGCGCTTGACCCCGCTGTCCGCACAGTGAACAATCAGCCCAACCAAGAATTCCGGGAGGAAAAATGGCGAAAAAAGCCAAGGGCCCGCCAGCGAAAATCCCGGCGGGAAAAAGCGCCGTGCGTGCCGGCGGCGTGCGTTCGCTGGAGCGCGGACTGGCGCTGCTCGTCGCCATGAACCGGCGCAAACTGGCTTCCGTGTCGGACCTCGCCAAGGACACCCGCCTGCCCCGGCCGACCGTCTACCGGCTGCTCGATACGCTTTCCGAAGCGGGCTTCGTGCGCCGCGAAAGCGCGACCGACCGCTACCGGCCGACCCATGGCGTACGCGCCTTGAGCGACGGTTTTCTCGACGACGAATGGATTACGGAAATCGCCACGCCGATGATGGCCGAGTTCACGCGCGAGCATGTCTGGCCGGTCAGCCTGTTCACCTTCGAGGCCGGCAAGATGCTGGTGCGCGACACCACGCACCGCCTGAGTTCGCTGTCGATCGACTATGGCATGGTCGGCAAGCGCATGGGGATGCTGCGCACCGCCGGCGGCCTCGTCTATCTTGCGTTCTGCCCGGACAACGAACGCAAGGTGATCCTCGATCTGCTGGCGCAATCCGATGAGCCGGACGACCAGCAGGCGCGCGAGGCGCACATGCTCAGCGGGTTATTCACGTCGATCCGCGCCAAGGGCTATGCGACGCAGGAGCGCGTCATCAACCCCAAGGCCGCCAGCATTTCCGTGCCGATCACGGTCGGCCGGCAGGTCCATGGCTGCATGTCACTGATTTTCATTGCGTCGGCGATGACCATGAGCGAGGTGGAGAAGAAACTGCTGCCGCCGCTGCAGGCGATGACGGTGAAGCTCGCCCGTGCCTTGCAGGCGGATGACGTCAGCCCGGCCAGACTTGCGGCAGCCACAGCGAGATAATTGGAAACAGGGTCAGCAGCGCGAGCAGCACGAGGTCCGCAACGATGAACGGCATCACGCCGCGATAGATCGTGCGGATCGGAACCTGCGGCGCGAGGCCGTGCAGGATGAACACGATGATCCCGATGGGCGGGATAATCATGCCCAGTTCGATGATGACGACGTTGATGATGCCCCACCACACCGCAACCATCTCGGCGGAGACGCCGGGCATCATGGTCTGCGCCAGCTTCTGCACCACCGGCAGGACCAGCGGCAGCGTGATGAGCATGGCGGAAATCTCGTCGAACACTGCACCGAGGATGAGATAGGCGACCAGCAGCGCCGCGATGATCGCCAGCGGCGTCATGTTGAGATGCGAGATCCAGCCGACGAAGGCTTCCGGCACACGGCCGAGATTGAGGAAATAGGTGAAGATCAATGCGCCCATGATCATGACGTAGATCATGCCGGTGGCGGCGGCGGATTCGCGCAGGCCCTGAAACAGCGTGGCCCAGTTGAGTTTTCCGCGCGCCAGCGCAAACAGCAGCGACAGCACGGCGGCAACCGACGCCGCTTCCGTCACCGTGAAGACGCCGCTGTAAAGCCCGCCAAACACCGCGACCATCAGCAGAAGCACCGGCGCGGCGCGCCTGATCGCGATCCAGCGTTCCGGCCACGGCATCCGCTCGCCGACGGGCGCGGACCTGGGATCGAACCGCACCATCAGCGCGATGGCCAGCAGGTTGACGGCGATGGCGATGATCGCCGGGATGATCGCGGCCCGGAACAGGTCGAGAATGAACGCCTTGGACACGATGCAGTAGAGGATCATCACGATGGACGGCGGGATCAGCGACTTGAGCGTGCCGCCCGCCGCAATCGTGCCGGTCGAGAACGCCGGCGAGTAACCGCGCTTGAGCATTTCCGGCAGCGCGGCGCGCGCGAACATCGCGGCGGTCGCGGTCGAGGAGCCGCACACGACGCCGAAGGCGGCGCTGCCGCCGACGGTCGCGTAAGCCAGTCCGCCGCGGCGGTGGCCGAGACAGGCGGCGGCGGCGTTATAGATGTCGGTCGAGAAACCGGCGACGCTGGCGAACGTCCCCATCAGCAGGAACAGCGGTACGGTCGCGAGGTCCGCGCTGGACAGCACGCCGGTCGGTTCGTTGACCAGCAGCGTCACCGCCGGTCCCCATCCCGACTGCAAGGCAAAGCCGACGACGCCGACGATAATCATGGCAAAGCCGATGGGCACCTGCAGGAACATCAGCGCGAACAGCGCGCCGATGCCCAGTCCGCCGATCTCGAGGGGGCTCAATGTTCTGTCCTCTGCGGCGGCGGCGCTGCGCCAAAGAGATAGCCGATATCCAGCGTGACGACGACGCACTGTACGGCCGTGGCGATCCAGAAAATGACATCCGATGCGTACCAGAACGGCGCGGCGGGAATTTTAAGAACATAGGTCCGCTCGCCGGTGGCGACGAGTTCACCGGCATAGACCCAGAACTGCCACGCCATCAAAGCCAGCACCACGGCCACCGCAATATCCGCCAGCACATCAAGCAGACGGCCAAGCGCGGGACTGGTGGACGACACCAGCCGGAACGTGATGTGGCTGCGCTCCATCATCGACACCGGAATGCAGCAGCTCACCGCAATCGCAATCGCCAGCGCACCGACATCGACGACGCCGGCAATCGGCTGATTGGCGAGCCAGCGCAGCAGGCCGTTCGCCAAGGTGATGAACGCCAGCACCATCAGCGCGAACAACCCAAGTACCGACAGCCCGCGGGTGCCGACAAGCGCCACGCGCTCCAGCCGCGCCAGTTTTCCGACGGATTGCGCTTGCGTCATAGGGACGGTGTCCGCTCCTCAGCCCAGCTTTGACCGTGCCCAACAATACAACGGGCGGGAAACGGCGCCAGCCATTCTCCGCCCGCTGGTTTCGATCAGTTGCCCGCGCGTGCGGTGGCCAGTTCCTTGCGCAGGGCTTCGGAGAGCGCCTTGTTGCGCGCGTCCTTGGCTTCCCAGCCTGCGACGACCGGCAAGAGCGTCTTGTCCCATTGCGCGTTCTGCTCGGCTGTCGGCTCGGTGACGGTGCGCTTGGGATCCTTCTTCCATTCGGCGATCAGCTCATTGTTGCGATCTTCCGACATCTTGCCGAACTGGCGCGACAGCACTTCGCCGCTGTTCTTTTCGATGGCTTCCTTGGCCTTTGCCGGCAGGCTGTCGAACTTCGCCTTGCTCATGAAGATGCCGAGCGTCACGGTGCCGACCTTGCCGAGGAAGTGGCTGCTCGCCACCCGCGAGATGCCAAAATCGAAGATCGCAATCGGATGCCCGGTGGTGCCGTCGATCACGCCGCGCGACATGGCTTCGACAACCTGCGTGACCGGCATGCCTTCCGGCACCGCGCCGACGGCCTTGATCGTCTCGGTGGAAATCGTGCCGACCGTACGGATTTTCTTGCCCTGCAGGTCTTCGGGTTTCCTGGCAACGAAATTGGTGTGAATGGTGTAGGGCGACGTCGCGAACAGGCCGATCATGTAATACTGCTCGTAGCCGCGCAGCATGCCTTTCTTGAGGAGCCGCCACGCCGCCACCGAACCTTCAATCGAATTCTGAATGACGTTCGGCAATTCGAACACGTCGTCGTCGAGATAGACGCCCGGCGTGTAGGACGGGATCACCCACGCGATATCGGCGACGCCGTCCTGCAGCATCTTGGTTTGCAGGCCGGGATTGCGGCCGAGCGCACCGTTCGGGAAAGTCTGGATATCCAGCGTACCGCCGGAATCCTTGTTCACCTTCTCCGCCCACGGTTTCATGATGACCTGATGGGTCATCTCCGCGTCAGGCGTGAACACCGCGAACTTGAGTTTCTCCTGCGCCTGCGCGCCTGAGGTCATTCCCGCCGCTGCAATCGCGGCGGCCGCCAACATGAGCTTGCGCATTTTGGATTTCCTCCCAGATGGAATTTTCTAAGCGTTTGCGCGTTCGCGTTCCTAGGTGATCGGGAACACGCCGTCGAGTACCAGCGGATCGCCGGCCTTGAGTTTGGTTTCCGGTTCGCCGTCGCACCGCATGACGTTGGCACGCGGGTCCCAGCGCGCATCCTTGCCGGCGTAACGCACCGAGATCGCGGCGCGGCGGCTGGTCAAAGGATTTGCGCCGGCGCCGTGAATGGTCAGCGGATGGTGGCAGATGACATCGCCCGGCTGGCAATCCCACGAGATGAAGCGATATTTCGGGTCGTTCTTCATCTCGGAGAAGTTCGGGCACGGCTCCAGCGACTTGTCGGTGAAGTTGCCGTCCTTGTCCGGCGTCTGCGCCTGATAGAATTTGCCCCACTTGTGCGAGCCCGCGACATATTCGACGCCTGAGCCTTCGAGCGTGACCGGCGTCAGCGCGACCCACAGCGAAATGATGTCGTTGCCGAGCGCGGGCCAGAACGGCATGTCCTGATGCCATTGCGTGACTTCGCGAGTCCCCGGCTCCTTGACGAAGGCCTGATCGTAGAACAGCGAGACCTTGTCGGCTTCGAGCAGGCTCGCGCCGAGTTCGCCAAGCGGCGAATGCAGGGCGAAGTCGCGGAAGTCCGGGTCCCAGCGCCACATAAAGACGTTCATGTGGAAACGGCCCGGATCGCCGCTCTTGGTGGCTTCGCGGGCGCGCTTGCCGGGAGCGGCGAGCAGCCGCTCAACCGCGGCATTCATGCGCGCGACCCATTCCTTGTCGAATACTTCGCGAATGCAGATCGCGCCGTCTTCCTTGAAGCGCGCAACGTCTTCCCCGGTGACAGGCCGTAAAGGGTGCCTGTTCATAGCGTTCCTCCACGCGGATTTTTTATTCCGCTGGCGTGAAAGCTGAGCGCCGTGCCGGAGGGAGGCAACCCCTGTTACGGGGATGTCCGCAGGGCGGACATGTCACAACAAGGCGCGACTGCGCCTACACAAATGCCAGCAGGGCCTGTCCCCACGTGGGCTGGTCAGCGAAAACCAGCTCTGATATCCGGAGCTGATGCCGCCGAACCTTCTCTACACCAAGCCGGGACATCTCGCCCGGCGTTTTGAGCAGATTGCCGTCGCCATTTTCATGGAAGAGACGGCGAGCTTCAACATCACTCCGGTCCAATACGCGATCCTGATGGCGCTGCGCGAAAACCCCGGCGTTGACGCAACGCAGCTTTCCCACCTCGTCGCCTTCGACCGCTCGACCCTTGGCAACGTGCTGGCGCGCCTGCAGGCCAAGCACCTGATCCAGCGCAAGGCCTCACCGGAAGACAAGCGCGCCAAGCTGTTGCGCATCACGCCGCAGGGCGAGACCCTGCTGCGCAAGCTCGAACCGGCGGTACGCCGGGCGGACGTGCGGATTATCGCCCCGATTCCGCTAAAGCACCGCAAGCAGCTCCTGGAATTGCTCGGTTTGCTGGTGGACGTGAACAACAAGTTCAGCCGCGCACCGCTCGGTGGCGTCAAGCGCAACACCACATAGCGCGGCCTGCGGCGGCAACGCCTGCTGCACTGCGAAACAGCCATCACGCCAGATTGACCGCTGAGGGCCGTAGGCGGCGACTCCCGGTTGCGCTAGCCTTGGCGGCGAAGTGGCTATTTTGGCGCGCCTCGTGATGACTTGGCGCGCACCAAAAAATAAAAACGAAACCACGCGGTCGTGACAACCCCGGGAGAGAGCGTTCATGGCGAGACTCAATATCAATGGAAAAATGCGCGACGTGCAGGCGGAGGCATCGACGCCGCTGCTGTGGGTGTTGCGCGAATGGGTCGGTCTCACCGGCACGAAATACGGCTGCGGCATCGCGCAATGCGGCGCGTGTTCAGTCCACATCAATGACGAAGTGCGGCGCTCCTGCTCGATCCCGTTGAGCGAAGTGAAGGCGACCGACAAGATCGTGACCATCGAGGGCCTGTCGGCCAACAGTTCGCATCCGGTGCAGAAGGCGTGGGCCGTGGTCGATGTTCCGCAATGCGGCTACTGCCAGTCCGGCCAGATCATGGCCGCGGCGGCGCTGCTCAAGAAAAACCCCAAGCCCTCCGACGCCGACATCGACGGCGCGATGACCAACATCTGCCGCTGCGGCACCTACCAGCGCGTCCGCACGGCCGTGCACATGGCCGCAGGCGGTGCACCCGCCGGCAGTTCCGCCCTTCCCTCCAACGGCAAGAAAGTTTGAGGAGAAGCACCATGACAAAAACCATGAGCATCAGCGCACCGCAGCTTTCGCGCCGCGCTTTCGTCGTAGGCTCTGCGGCCGTCGCCGGCGGCGGACTTGCACTCGGATTCAACCTGCCGTTCGGCATGGACGAGGCGGCAGCGCAAGCAGCCGGCGCCGAAGTCAACGCCTGGGTCGTCATCAAGCCGGACGACACCTGCGTCATCCGTATTGCCCGCACCGAAATGGGCCAGGGCACGCGCACCGGCCTCGCGATGCTGGTCGCCGAGGAACTTGAGTGCAGCTGGAAGAAGATCGCGGCTGAGCAGGTCACGGCTCACACCAACCTCGCACGCAAGCGCGTGTGGGGCGAAATGGGCACCGGCGGCAGCCGCGGCATCCGCACCTCGCACGACTACGTCCGGCGTGGCGGCGCAGCGGCGCGCATGATGCTGATGCAGGCCGCGGCCGATCAGTGGAAAGTGCCGGTCGGCGAACTCACCGTGAGCGAAGGCATCATCACGCACGCCTCATCGAAGCGCACCATCAGCTACGGCAAGGTCGCGGCGGCCGCAGCGAAACTCACCGCGCCCGACCCCAAGAGCATCACGCTCAAGGATGCCAAGGACTGGAAGATCGCCGGCAAGCCGACCAAGCGCATCGACACCGCCGACAAACTCAACGGCAGCAAGGTGTTCGGCGTCGATCTCAAGTTGCCGAACATGCTGTGCGCGGCGATCAAGGAATGCCCGGTGTTCGGCGGCAAGCTCAAGAGCTTTGACGAAGCCGCGATTGCCAAGATGCCGGGCTTCCGCAAGGTGGTGAAGGTGAGCGACAACACCGTCGCTGTCGTTGCCGACAAATGGTGGAACGCCAAGACCGCGCTCGAAGCCTTACCCATCGTTTGGGACGAAGGTGAGAACGCCAAGCAGTCGAGCGCAACCATTGCCGCACGTCTCAAGGAAGGCCTGACGGCAACCCAGACCAACGGCGCGCGCCAGAACGGCGATGCCATGAAGGCCATCGCGGAAGCCACCCGGAAGGTCGAGGCGGTTTACTCTACGCCGTTCCTCGCGCACGCCACGATGGAGCCGATGAACTGCACGGTGAAACTCACCGCCGACAAGGCCGAGGTGTGGCTGCCGACGCAGAATGCCGAAGGCGCGCTCGCTGCACTGGCGGAAGCCACCGGCATGCCGCTCGAAAAATGCGAGGTCTATATGACCGACCCCGGCGGCGGCTTCGGCCGGCGCGGGCGGCAGGACGTCGTCTATCAGGCGGCGGCGATTGCCAAGCAGTTCCCCGGCACTGCCGTGAAGATGATCTGGAGCCGCGAGGAAGATCAGGCGCACTGTTTCTATCGCCCGATCTCGATGTTCAAGGGCACCGCCGGTCTCGACGCCGACGGCAACCTCGTCGGCATGCACATGCGCGTGTCGGGCCAGTCCATCAACGCGTTCCTTGCACCCTCGGCCATCGTGGACGGCAAGGACATGCGCCAGCTTCAGGGCTACTACGAACAGCCCGGCGACGCGCAGATGGGCTACACCGTGCCAAACCTGCTGATCGACTACGTGATGCGCAACACGCACGTCCCGGTCGGCACCTGGCGCGGCGTCAACACCAACCAGAACGGCGTCTACCTCGAATGCTTCATGGACGAGGTGGCGAAGGCGGCCGGCAAGGACCCGCTCGCGTTCCGCCGCGCCCTGATGAGCAAGCATCCCAAGCATCTTGCGGTACTCAATGCGGCGGCGGAGAAAGGCGACTGGGGCAAGCCCCTGCCCGCCGGCGTCCATCGCGGCATCGCGCAGTTCATGGGCTATGGCAGCTACTCGGCGGCGACCGCCGAAGTATCGGTCAGCGCGAAGGGCGAGGTAAAAGTCCACCGCATGGTATTGGCGTTGAACTGCGGCCACGCGCTCAACCCGGACCAGATCGCCGCACAGGTTGAAGGATCGGTCGCCTATGGCCTCACCGCCACGCTCTACGGCGAGTCGACCGTGGACAAGGGCCGCATCCAGGAACTCAACTTCGACAGCTACGAGATCCTGCGGCTCGCGGAAATGCCCAAGGTCGAAACCGTCATCGTTTCAACCGGCGATTTCTGGGGCGGTGTCGGCGAACCAACTATCTGCGTAGTTGCGCCCGCTATGATGAACGCCATCTACGCCGCTACCGGCAAGCCGGTACGCAACCTGCCGATCAAGAACGAAAAGCTGGTCTGACCACGATAGCTACAGCACGCTAAATTGCAGACGACCCATGCGCAGCCGCTCCCGTTGTGGAGCGGCTGTTGCGTCAGTGTATGATCGTCACAAGTCTGCACACACGCGGGAGGCTCCCATGGGAAAAGTTCTGACCGAGGCACAGGTCCGCCAGTTCCACGAAACCGGAATCCTGTCGCCGGTGATGGCTGTGTCCGAACAGGAAGCCTCGGACTGCCGCAGCAAGCTCGAAGCCTATGAGGCCGAGACCGGCAAGCCCGCCGTCGATACGATCCACATCAAGGGCCATCTGTATTTCGACTGGGCGTATCAGCTGGCGCGCAACCCGCGGCTCGTCGGCGCGATCTCGGACCTGGTCGGCGAAGACCTGTTCATCATGGCATCGCGGTTCTGGATCAAGGACGCGCAGGACCGCAAATACGTGAGCTGGCATCAGGACCACGCCTACTTCGGGCTGAAGCCGCCGACCATCATCACGGCCTGGCTCGCGCTCAACGAAGTGACGCGCGACAACGGCTGTATGCGCGTCATTCCCGGCTCGCACAAAAGCGGCACCCACAAGCACATCGAAACGCACAATGCGGACAACCTCCTGTCGCGCGGCCAGGAGGTCGCGGACGTAGACGACACCGGCGCGTTCGACTGCGTATTGAAGCCCGGCGAATTCTCGATCCACCACGGCCATGTGCTGCATTCGTCCGAGCCCAACACATCCGACGACCGCCGCATCGGCTTTGCGATGATGTTCATTCCGGCGAGCGTCGAGTCCGCCATCGGCCGGCGCTCGGCGACGCTCATCAGCGGGCAGGATCGCTTCGGCCACTGGGACCACGACCCGCTGCCGACGCGCGACCGCGATCCGGTCATCATGGACCTGATGCACAAGGCCAACAGTCACTACCGTGACAAGAACCACAAGCAGGACGCTGAACCCGCAGCGGCGAAATAGCGGCGCTGCCATATCTCACACGACGTTATGGGAAGCCACAGATGGATCGCATTCTGGTGTCGCACGCCGGCACGCTGCCGCGTCCCGACGGTCTGAAAGAGGCATTGCAAACCAACGCATCGGG
The DNA here is from genome assembly GCA_947472885.1 of Hyphomicrobiaceae bacterium. Lineage (GTDB taxonomy): Bacteria > Pseudomonadota > Alphaproteobacteria > Rhizobiales > Xanthobacteraceae > CANJBX01. Next base: position 49,406 of record CANJBX010000016.1, on the reverse strand, counting down.
CGCACAGGAAACGCTCTCCGCCGCCGTCGCCAATGTCGTGCGCCGTCAGGCCAACATGGGCATCGATATCGTCAACGACGGCGAATATTCCAAGGTGCGCGGCTTTTCGGAATATGTCCGCGACCGCATCGGCGGCATTTCGGCAACTGACGGCACCCGCAAGCGGCTCAGCGTCATGGGCCGCGACGCCATCGACTTTCCGGGCTTCGTCGCCGCCAAGTTCAAGAACTGGGGCACCAATCTCGCGCTGTGCGACGGGCCGCTGACCTATCTCGGTCAGGACATCACGCAGACGGACATCCGCAACCTCAACAGCGCGATGACCGGCGTCGATGCGCAGGCCTACCTGCCGTCGATTGCACCCGGCACCATCGAACACTGGTTGCAGGACGGCCACTATCACAACGAGGAAAAATTCCTCTACGCCATCGCCGACGCCATGCACCACGAATACAAGGCGATCACCGACGCAGGCTTTCTGGTGCAGATCGACGACCCGGACCTGCCGGACGGCTGGCAGATGTTCCCCGAAATGTCGGTGAAGGATTATCGCCGCTACGCCAGCCTGCGCGTCGAGGCGCTCAATCATGCCTTGCGCGGAATTTCACCGGATAAAGTCCGGCTGCATATCTGCTGGGGCTCGAACCATGGCCCGCACAAGAACGACATTCCGTTTGAGGCCATCATCGACATCGTGCTGAAGGTGAAAGCGCAGAGCATATCGTTTGAATTCGCCAATGTACGCCATGAACACGAATGGCGCGTCTGGCAGGGCCGCAAGCTGCGCGACGGCGTCACATTGATGCCCGGCGTGGTGGGTCACGCCAGCGACATCATCGAGCATCCGCGCATCGTCGCCGACCGGCTCATCACGTTTGCCAACATTGTCGGGCGCGACAATGTGATCGCCGGCACCGATTGCGGACTGGCGACGCGCCTGCCGCACGCCGAGCTGACCTGGGCGAAGCTGGAGGCGATGGTCGAAGGCGCGCGGATTGCGAGCAGGGAATTGTGGGCGAAGAAAAAGGTGGCGAAGAAAGCGCCCGCGAGAAAGCCTGCTGCGAAAAAAGCCACTGTAAAAAAGAAAGCGGCAACTAAACCGGCGAAAGCCGCAAAGAAAGTACCAGCCAAGAAAGCCAAGAAGCGGAGCTGACGCTCTCTCCTCGTCATCGCCGGGCTTGTCCCGGCGATCCCGATAAGGGCGCATTGTGCTCACCTAAGCGAGATGGCCGGGACAAGCCCGGCCATGACGGAGGGATTGTCGGTTTCAGCGCGCCGTATTGAGGCCGTCCTGAATAACAGAAACTACTTCGCCGCCCCCATTGCCTCGGCCTCGCGGCGAATCTTCACCGCCTGCACTTCGCCGTCGATCTCGACATCGCTCCACTTCACGATGGCACCCGCAGCAATATCGCTCTTCACCTTGATCTTGTTGGCGAGACCAAGCGGCAGCGCATTTTCCTTCAGGCTGCGCGCGGCGGGAATGAGTTTGCCATACACCGTGTAGCCGCCCTCGCCGTCGAGCGTCTCGCCCATTTTCAGCGCACGCTTGGCAACCGTCGCCACATCGCCGCGCCATTCGCGCGCCGAGCCAGTCGCCTCGCCACGCAGCGCCGCATTCAGCACCGAAATCGAAAGCTCCAGCCCAATGAGATGAAACGGCTTGTACATCGCTGCATAGCGCCCGGTGGAATCCGTCGGCAGACCGTATTCCTTGAACGAGCGCGCGGCATAATCGTTCGGCGCCTTCAGCACGACATAGACGCCCCAGCGGAGGTCGCGATAGACCGGCTTTTCGTCGCGCTGGAGCGAGGAAATCACTTCCACTATGCCGTCACGCTCAAGTTCGCCGCCAGCGGACTTCGGCCGCAGCACGCGCGCCAGATCGTCAACGCCGCAGGGCGGAAATTTCAGCCCGTCCTGCGGCACGTCCAGTCCGCAGGCATTGGCAATCGCCGCCATCTCAATCGCCGACTTGGTGCCGTCAAGAAACGAATTGAACATCTGCGGATTCATGCCGCCGGCTTTCGCCTCTTCCGGCGTCAGACCGTAGTGCCTCCACACATCGTCGGGTGTGACCGTGTGATAAAGCGGCAGGTACTTGGTGCCCTTGCCGGCGGCGGCGACCGCAAAGCCCGCCGAACGCGCCCAGTCCACCATCTCGGCGACCAGCGCGGGCTGGTCGCCATAGGCCATCGAATAAACGACGCCCTTGGCGCGCGCCTTTTCGGCGAGCAGCCAGCCAACCATGCTGTCGGCTTCCACATTGACCATCACGATATGCTTGCCGGCGTCGATGGAGCGCATGGCGTGCGCAATGCCGGCGTCCGGCCGGCCGGTGGCCTCCACGACAACCTCGACGGATTCATCGAGACAGGCATCGCGGCCGCGGTCGGAGAATTTCGTGCGGGCGATGCGCGCCTCGTCCCAGCCGACGTTGCGGCAGGCTTGCTTGCCCTTCTCGATATCGACTTCGGAAATCACCGCGACCTCAAGGCCGGGGATATGCGGCACCTGGGCGAGAAACATCGAGCCGAATTTTCCGGCGCCGACAAGGCCGACACGGACGGGCTTGACGGCAGCAACGCGGGCAGCGAGCTTGGACTGGAGGTTCATGGGATTCCGTTTGTTATGATTGCTATTCGACAGGCAAACTCAGGTGGGGCCCTCTCCCCGCAAGCGGGGAGAGGTGAAAGGAACTACTCCGCCGCCACCTTCCGCGCCCGCGCGTATTCCGCGAGCGCGCCGTCATCGACCGGCACAATCGGCGCAAAATCACGATGCGCGATCCATTCGGCGCGGGTGAATTTGGTGATGTGGTTCGAGCAGGCGCACAGCGTCAGGTACACGATCTTGCGCGGATAGGGCGTGATGTTCGGCGCCGAGGCATGCACCAGGTTGCCGTGGAACATCAGTACCGAACCGGGCTTGCCGACAGGCGCAACGATGCCCGGCCCGCCGCCGGGCGGTTCGGCCTCCGCCGCAAGCCGCGTCACGGTTTCCTGATCGAGCGTCCACAGCGGGTAGGACGTTGTCGCAAGATCGTGGCCGGCGTTGAACACGCCCTGCTTGTGGCTCTTGGGGATCAGCATCAGCGGGCCGTTGATCGGCATCACCTCGTCGAGGAACACCGCGATGTTCATGGCGCGCGGCGCTAGCATGCCGTCGTCGCGCTGCCAGGTGCCGTAGTCCTGATGCCACTGCCAGACATCGCCCTCGAACGCCGCCTTGGCGTTCAGCTTGAACTGATGAACGTAGACGTCCTCGCCGAAATATTGCTGGAGCGGTTTCACCAGCCGGGGATGGCTGCCAAGCAGGCGGAACACCTCGTTAAATGTGTGGGCCGCAAACGCCGTACGCGGCGCGCCGGTCTTTTCGCGCCAGACTTCCTGCCGGGTGCTCTTGAGGATGGCCTCGCCCTCGTCGCGCATCAGCGCGACTTCCTCCTCCGAAAAGCAGGACGGCAGGAAAATATATCCCTTGTCGTCAAAATCCGCGAGCTGTTGGGGGGTAAGCCGCATGACGTCTCTCTCCTTATCAACTTCCCGAAACCTGACGCCGCGGCAGTGTATTGTTTTTATCGCTGCCCGCCGCCCTGCCCACGCTGGGACAAGCAAGGCGCTGGCGCCAAAGCCAAGGGTAAGGTCCGGCGCTGGCGCTCGCAAGCAGGGCAAAAAGCGATTTCAGACGGCAAATACCGTGCAGGAAACCCATAACCAGCCCGGAAAGACCCTGTGGGCCCAAATGCTATGTTTCATAACAAAGGCAGGAGCCGAAAGCACAGTATACTGATCAACAATCCGGCGGCCTCTGGCATACAACATAATGAAATGGAGGCCTGCGACATCGATGACTCGTATTGATGCCGTGCCGATTTGTCGGCATCCTTTCATTGCTCAACCCGTTGGTGCTAGTTTGCCACCGCATGCGTAGCCGGCCGGGCTCAAGGAGAGCGGGATGGAAGTTATCAGTCTCCCGGAAACGAGCAGCTTCACCGATCCCTGGCGTGCCAACGTCGGCCTGCTGATCGACGCCGTCGCGACGCCTAAATTTGAATCCGAACTTTTCTCGATTTCACGCGAAGCCGTGAAGTGCGAATGTGTGACGGCGTTTGCGATTGGCGAAAATGCCGTGCCGCGCGTGCTGCTCGCCGCCAATGCCGGCGCCGCAAACATCGCGCGCCCGCTCGCCGACAAATACATCGCGCAATACTGGAACCTCGATCCTATCAACCGCGCCGAAGAACTGCACGAAGGTTCGAGCGTCGCGCTGCGCATCGTGCCGGACGCGGATATCCACGACGAACTCTACCGCAAGGACTGCTACACCAACCTGCGTATCATGGACCGCTTCACGATCCTGCAGCGCCACGGTTCGGACGTGTACCGCCTCAGCTTCTATTCCGGCGGCGGTTTTGGCCGGTTTGCCGAATACGAAATCGACCGCATGGCAAGTTCGGGCGACCTGCTGATGTCCCTCCTCATCAAGAACGACGCCCGGAGCGCGCAGCGTTCCGAAAGCTGGACGCCGCAGGCATTGATCGGCCGCCTGCGCGCGGTCGCGCCGAGCATTCCGGCGCGCGAAGCGGAAGTCTGCACCGCCATCATGCTCGGCATGACTTCCGAGGCCATCGGCCTCAAGCTCGGCATCAGCGTCAACACGGTGCTGACCTATCGCAAGCGCGCCTATGGCCGCCTGCGCATCTCCTGCCAGAACGAGCTGATGCGGCTGATCCTGTCGTAACGGCGGGTTCTCTCGACAAACTTCCGTCTGCCTGCAACATTGCTGCCGAATTTCACGCGGCGGCGGGATCCCGCTTGCAGCGAAGCCAGAAGATCAATCGAAGCAGAGGAAATCCGATGCACAAGATGCTCGTGCTTTATCCCAAGGGTCAGGACGACGCGAAGTTTCGCGGCCACTACGAATCGAAACATCTGCCGCTGGCGGCGAAACTGCCGGGCTTGCTGGCCTATCGCTACAGTTTCGCCATTGAAGGCGTGCGCGGCGCAGAATCCCCCTATTACTGCTTGTTCGAAGCAGACTTCCCCGATGTCGCGACGATGGGCAAGGCGATGCAATCGCCGGAGGGGCAAGCACTCGGCGCGGATGTGCCGAACTACGTCACCGTGCCGCCAACCATCGTGCACTACGAAGTGCAGGGCTGAGTCTGCGGATCATATTAAAGTGAGCGCACGCCCGTGACCTCGTCCGGCGACCTCGAACGGGTGCGGCTTCTTACGCTACACGCTCTGGGAGCGGCATGCGCCGACGCCGCAGAAACCGGCTCGGAAATCAACCTCACCGCTGTTCTGCAAGGCGATTCCAGCGGGCCAATCCTGCCATTCCCCAGCACCCGTGCCACGCACGGCTATATCGAAGCGGTCTATATGCTGCGCGAAGAAACCGCGCTGCATGACGACGAGGTGGTCAGCATCCTCTGCACGGTATCCGGCCAGACGCTGGCCGACCTCGGCAAACACGCAACGCATATCGATCCGCGAACGGCCCGCGAGGCCAAGAACAGCCTGCCCTGGTGCGTCGCTGCGTCATTGATCCTCAACAAGATCAACCGCAACGCATTCACGCCGGAAGCCATTAGCAATCCACGCATTCTCACATTGGCGAAGAAGGTTTCCTGCGCCGTAGATCCAGCCCTGCCGGAAGACGAAAGTCGCGTGACCGTCAACCGCGTTCGCGGCAAGCCGGTCGAGTGCGTCGTCACCGTCAGCCTCGGCAGCGAGAACAACGAGATGACGCCCGATCAGGTGCGTGACCAATTTCGCGACGATATGGCTTATGCCGGACTGTGCGCGAAAACTGATGCGGCCATTGCGATGGTTGAAAAGCTGGAAGGCCCGCCTGACATCAACGCGCTGCTCGCGCTGTTCCGCAAGTCCTGAAGCTATGAGTTTAATCGCCGCTATCACGGCGTATTCGTTCCACCTCTCCCATAGGGAGAGGTCGGATTGCGAAGCAATCCGGGTGAGGGGTTACAGTCTATCGAGATTTAGACCCCCCTCACCCCAACCCTCTCCCCGCTGGGGAGAGGGAGCGCACCACCGATGTTGCAACCACAAGCTCGGACGCTAAGCCGAAAACACATACCTGAAGCGGTCGCCGTTCGAAGCGATGCGGCCCATGGTCGGGCTTGGAAAATGAATCGGCAGCATCAGGATATTGCTGTCGGCGTATTGTCCAAAGAATTTCCACCGCGTTTTTGCCGACTCGATCGGGTCGGTGTCGAAGCCACTCGACCAGTCCGGCTCGATACATTGCAGCGCGTGGTGCATCAGGTCGCCGGTCACGATGGCTTCCTTGCCCCTGGACCTGATATGCACGCAGCAGTGAAACGGCGAATGCCCCGGCGTCACCGACAGGAAGAACGTGTCGTCCAGCGAATAGCTCTCGTCGATCAGCAGCGCCTGCCCGGCTTCGACAATCGGCAGGCAGTTCATCCGCCATACCGAACCATTGTCGCCGTGCGAATTCGCGCCGGAGAGCGCGTCGTCTTCCCAGAACGCATATTCTTGTCTGTGAAAAATGTATTTCGCATTCGGAAACGTCGGCACCCAGCGCCCATTGACCAGCCGCGTGTTCCAGCCGGTGTGGTCGATATGCAGGTGCGTGCAGAACACGTAGTCGATGTCCTCGTATTTCAGGCCAAGTGCGTGAAAGTTCGTGAGCCACGGCTGCACCGGAAAATCCCATGGCGCGGGATGGCCCTTGTGGTCGCCGGTGCAGGTGTCGATCAGGATCGTGTGGCGCGGCGTGCGTACCACGAAGGTCTGGTAGGGCAGCACCAGCTTGTCGCTCCCCGGGTCATAGAGAAACGGGTCCATGGTCGCGAGATGGCGGCGGGCCAGCTCGACATCGGCATTGGGAAACATGTTGGCGATCTTGCGCCACGGCCCATCGCGCTCGACGATGCTGGCAATCCTGACGTCACCCACCGTGATCTCGCGCATCGTCCCCGCTCCATTTTCATTCATTCCACATCCGCGCGCCGCTCGCGTCAATCTCCCCGCAAACAGGCGCGCCCGCGAGCGATGCAGGTTCGGCGGCGCGGCATGTTGATTTCCACGTTGCCGGATGCGCCGCGACGCTTCATCATCCCGCCGCAACATCAGGGAGCGGACCCACGGGATGAGCGGCGCGGCAAATAATCCGGACAGCAGACGCGTCGCCATCGCCGATGTGGAACTCGATGTCATCGAGCGTGGACAAGGCGCACCGCTTCTCTATCTCCATGGCGGTGCGGGCATTGCCGGCGACCATGCCTTTATCGACTTGCTGGCGCAGCACCGCCGCGTGATCGCACCCAGCCATCCGGGCTTCGGCACGTCGTCGCTGCCGGACTGGCTCGATACGGTGGAAGATATCGCGCACATCCACCTCGCGCTGCTGGACAGGCTCGGTGTTGCAACGGTCGATCTCGTCGGCATGTCGCTCGGCGGCTGGATCGCGGCCGACATGGCAAGCAAGAACCCGGAGCGGTTTCCGCGCGTCGCGCTGATCGGGCCGATTGGCGTGAAAACAGGCCCATCCGACAAGCTCGATATCCCCGACATTTTCGCCATGCCGGAAGCGGCGGTTGAAAAGCTGCGCTTCCACGATCCGGAAAAGCAGAAAGCCGACATCAACCAGATGACCGACGAGCAGCTCATCGTCATGACCCGCAACAACGAGACGCTGGCCCTGCTGACATGGGAGCCGTTCATGCACGATCCCAAGCTCAAGCATCGGCTGCACCGCGTCACCGCGCCGGTCTTGCTGCTGCGCGGCGTCAGCGACGGCATCGTGTCGGCGGACTATCTCGCGCGCTACGCCAGGCTGTTTCCAAACGTCAGCATCAAGACGATTGCCGAGGCCGGTCACGCCGCGCAGATCGAGCAGCCGCAGGCGACTGCGAAAGCCATTCTGGAGTTTCTGCAATGAAGGCGTGGCACTTTTCCGAGAACGCCTATCCATATCTGCCGCCCGCGGAGGAATACGAGTCGATCCGCGTCAACCTGCCGAACCACCACTACGATCCAGCCAAGGGCGCGGCGCTCTACGACCGCTTTCTCGACGAGTGGTGCATCGCGGAGGATGAAGGTCTGGATATCATGCTCAACGAGCATCACCAGACCGCGACCTGTGTCGATCCCGCAGCCCCCATCGTGCTCGGCGCGCTGGCGCGCCTGACCAAGAAAGCCCGGCTGCTCATCTTAGGCAATCCGGTCGCCAACCGCCGCCAGCCGGTGCGCATCGCCGAAGAAATGGCATTGCTGGATATTTTATCGAAGGGCCGGCTCGAATGCGGCTTCGTACGTGGTGTGCCATTTGAAGTGTTGCCTGCGAACAGCAACCCGGTGCGCATGAACGAGCGCCAGTGGGAAGCAATGGACCTGATCGTGAAGGCATGGACGCGCCACGATGGCCCGTTCAGCCACGAAGGACGCTTCTTCCATCACCGCAATGTCAACATCTGGCCACGGCCGTGGCAGCAGCCACATCCGCCAGTGTGGGTGTCGAGTACCAGCCCCGGCGGCGCAAGGCGTGTCGGCGAACACGGCTATGTGCAGGCGACGTTTCTCACCGGCTATCAGAACACTGGCGCAGTGTTCGACTCGTATCGCGCCGGATGGCGTGCAGCCGGGCGCGGCAATGACGTGCCGATCAACCGGCTGGCTTACGCGGCGCTGGTCTACACCGCCGACAATGAATCCGACGCCCGCGCGGGCGCGGAAAAACTGCTGTGGTACATGACCGGCAACAAGGTGCCGGCGCATTACCGCAACCCGCCCGGTTATCTGCCGCCTGCGGTGCAGGCGAAAATGCTGCGCAGCACCGCAGCCGATCCGCTCGGCGGCAATCGCGGCGGCCCCCTGACCGTCGAGAAGGTCATCGAGACCGGCCTGATGTTCGCCGGCACGCCCGATCAGGTTTATGCGCAATTCAGGAAATTTTACGAACACGTCGGCGGCTTCGGACACCTGCTCATCATGGGCCAGGCGGGATTCCTGGAGCATGACGAAACCGTGCGCGGCATCCGCAGCTTCGCGCGCCATGTCTATCCACGGCTGCAGCAGGAATTCGGCGATCTGACGATTTCCGGCAACGGGCGATAATACCGCACTCCCCCTTTCGGAGTTCCAGAAAAGCGATACCCTGACGGCATAACGCTGCCGCCGGTTTCATTTCATGTGGGCCGTGACGAGCAGCGAAATGGAAACGCCATCCACGAGGGAACGCCATGATCGCTCGACCATTGTTATTTGCTGTTGCCCTGCTTGCCATCACCACAAATGCGCCGTCGCGCGCGCAGGACTATCCGACGAGACCGATCACCTTCGTCGTCGGGTTCCCGCCGGGCTCATCGTCCGACATCGTGGCGCGCAATCTTGGCGCGCGGATCGGCGAGCGTCTCGGCAAACCGTTTATCATCGAGAACAGGCCCGGCGCCGGCAGCATCATCGCGGCGCAGACCGTGGCGCGCGCAACCCCGGACGGCCACACCATCCTCGTCGCGCCGAGCGGCACCATCGCGATCAACCCGGCGCTCTATAAAAACCTGCCCTACGATCCGCTCAAGGATTTCGCCTTCATCGCGCAGACCGCGAATTTTCCGCTGATCCTCGTGGTCAATCCCAAAAGCCCGATCAGGACCGTGGCGGACCTCATCAAGACCGCCAAGGACAAGCCCGGCTCGCTGACCTTCGCATCGAGCGGCGCCGGCACCTCGATCCATCTCACCGGCGAACTGTTCAAGACCGAGGCCGGCATCCAGATGACGCACATTCCCTACAAGGGACCCGCGCTCGCCGTGACCGACATCATCGCCGGCCACGTCGATATGATCTTCTCCGATCCCGGTACCGTCGTCGAACTGGTCAAGGGCGGACAATTGCGCGCGCTCGCGGTGTCGTCGAAGGACCGCTTCCCGGTGCTGCCCGATGTACCGACCATTGCGGAATCCGGCCTGCCCGGCTTCGATGCGGCGTCATGGCACATGATTGTCGCGCCAAAGGGCACGCCTGAAGCCATCGTCGCCAAGCTGCGCAGCGAATTCAACACCGTCATCGGAATGCCTGAAGTGAAGCAGCAATTGCTCAACGTCGGCCTGGTCGGCAATTCCAACAGTCCCGGCGAAGCAGAACTGCGCAAGTTCGCCGAAGCCGAAACCGTGCGCTGGACAAAAATCGTCAAACAGGCGGGCCTTGCAGGAACGGAGTGAATCGCTGCATGGATGCCCGGCTAAGCTGATCGGCAGCGGGGGCATCATGGCATCGGCATTTTCCTCGACGGTGATTTTTGCACGGCGGCTTGTGCTGGTGTTGCTGCTGCTGGCGGGTGCGCAAGCCGCCGCGCAGGCCGCGCCGCTCAGGATCGTCGCCATCGGCGCGAGCAATACGTCAGGCTGGGGTGTCGGTTCCGGCAGCGCCTATCCCGAACGCCTGCAGGCGATGCTGCGCGCCAAGGGCATCGACGCCGAAGTAAAGAATTCCGGCATCCCTGCGGAAACCACCAATGGCATGCTGGGCCGCATCGACAGCGCCGTGCCGGACGGCACCAGCATTGTCATCCTCCAGCCCGGCGGCAACGATCTGCGGTTTTTCGGCACCAAGGAACGCCGCACCAGCAACATCAACGCCATGGTGGCGAAGCTGCGCGCGCGCAATATCAAGGTGATTGTCTACGATCCGGTGTTTCCGCCGGAGGACTACCAATGGGACCGCATCCACATCAACACCGACGGCCATAACAAGATGGCTGCCGCACTGGTGCCGCAGGTGATGGCCGCGATCGGCGGCGCGAAACGCTAGCGGCTTTTTATTTTGACGCGTTACGCTGTGCGCGGCGGATAGGCGTGGACACGGCCTGACGGGTCCTCGACCTGATAATCGGACTTTGAATCCGCAGCGCAAGTCTGCTGCAAATACGCAGGCCCAATCGGCACCTTGCCCGCGCCACCCGGAATATCCAGCACATAGGTCGGCTGTGCGATGCCGGAGAGCTTGCCGCGCAGACCGCGCATCAGTTGCTGACCCTCGTCGATGCCGGTGCGCAGATGCGACGTGCCCGGCGCGAGGTCGCCGTGATGCAGATAGTACGGCTTGATGCGGCATTCGACGAGTGTACGCAGCAAGTCTTCCAGCGCCTGTGCATTATCGTTGACGCCGCGCAGCAGCACCGACTGGGACAGCATCGGAATGCCGGCATCGACAATCCGCGCGCAGGCGGCGCGCGCGGCATCCGACATTTCACGCGCGTGATTGATGTGGGCGACGACGTAGGTTGCCTTGCCGCTCGCCTTCAGCGCGCGGACGAGTTCGCCGGTGATGCGTTCCGGCGCAACCACCGGCGTGCGACTATGCACGCGCACGATCTTCACATGCGGAATTTCAGCCAGCGCCTTCATCACACCACGCAACCGCCGCGTTGAAAGCAACAACGGCTCGCCGCCGGTGAGGATGACTTCCCAGACTTCGGTATGCTCGCGGATATAGTCCAGCGCCTTCGCAATTTCCTTTGCAGTCAGCGTCCCGCGCCCGTTCGGCCCGACCATCTCGCGGCGGAAACAATAGCGGCAATAGACCGGGCAGACATGCACGAGCTTGAGCAGCAGACGATCCGGATAGCGATGCACGATGCCGGCGACCGGCGAATGCGCGTCGTCGCCAATCGGATCGGCGCGTTCTTCCGGCATCGTTACAAGTTCGGCGGCGTCGGGGATGAACTGCCGCGCAATCGGATCGTGCGGATCGCTGGCGTCGATCATCGCCGCCAGCGCCGGGCTGATCGCCACCGCGTAACGCGCAGCGACCGCATCGAGCGATGCGCGTTCGCGTTCCGGCGCGAGGCCCGCGGCGATCAGATCGGATGCGGAACGCAAGGTCTTTGCGCTTTGTCTCATGACAGGTTTCCCGGCATCATTCCCGTTGGTCATTGCCGCCGTGATCGCTAGACTACGGCGCAACTATCGGCGCAATTCATGCGACGGCGACGCCTGATTGTCGAGCCGCGAATTGGGAAGGAAACGGGGCCATGGAACGCAAGACTGTTACGCTTTCTTCGGGACCGTTGACCTACACGGTGCTGGGCGAAGGCCTCCCGCTCCTTTATCTGCACGCCGCCGGCGGCCCGCAGATATCGCCCTTCCTCGCCGAACTCGCGAAGACGCACCGCATCTATGCGCCAACGGCACCGGGCTTCGAGGGCACGCCCGCCCACGACAAGGTCGCCAGCATCCGCGCATTGGCGGACCTTTATGCCGAGTTTGCGAAGACCGTCATCAAGGAACGCTGCGACGCCATGGGACACTCGTTCGGCGGCTGGACTGCCCTGTGGCTCGCGGTCAATCACCCGGACAGCGTCGAGCAGATCGTGCCGGAAGCGCCGGGCGGATTACGCTTCGGCGCCAAGCCGTCGCCGCCGCTCGATCCCGCCGAGGCGCGCAAAATTCTCTACGCCTATCCCGACAAGGCCAGGGACCTGTTCAAGACGCCAGAGGTTGCGAGCGCCAACGGAAAAATGTTCGGGCGCTACAACAACGGCATTCTGGTCGATGAAGACCTGCTGGCGCGGCTGCCGGAGATCAAGGCGCGCACGCTGATCCTGATGGGATCGAAGGAGAAGATGATCCCGGCCAAAACAGGTCAGGTCCTGAAGGAAAAAATCCGCTCGTCGCATCTTGCCTACATCTACGACGCCGCGCACGCGATTGAAGTCGATCAGCCGGAGCGCACGCTGCGCATCGTCAAGGCATTCCTTGAGCGCGGCGAGTCCTACATCGTGAATTTCGGCGAGACGGCGGTGGCCTGAGATTGCAGTATGCGCCGATCAAGCGCCGCATCGGCGGTGTAACCCTCTCCCCTTGAGGGAGAGGGTGGGCATTCGAGCGAAGCGAGAATGACCGGGTGAGGGGTTACGCTCTCACAACTCACCATTACCCCTCACCCCGCTCGCTAAAGCTCGCGACCCTCTCCCTCAAGGGGAGAGGGTATCCGGGCGCTTCGCGATCATCACCGGAATAGCCGCAGGATTATTCCGCCAGCGGCGTCCACATCACCTGTTCGATATGCGGCGCGCCAGTCGCCAGCATGACGAGGCGATCAAAGCCAAGCGCAATGCCGCTCGCAGGTGGCATCAGCGCGAGCGCGGCCAGAAAATCCTCGTCAATCGGATAGCGCTCGCCATGCACGCGCTGCTTCTCCGCCATTTCCAGTTCAAAGCGGCGGCGCTGTTCCTTTGCGTCGGTGAGTTCGCCAAACGCATTGGCGAGTTCGACGCCGCAGGCATAAAGCTCGAAGCGTTCCGCGACGCGCGGGTCTGACGGCTTGCGGCGCGCAAGTGCTGCTTCAATCGCCGGATATTCGTCCAGCACCGTGATCTGCCCGATGCCAAGCTGCGGCTCGACCTTCGCCACCAGCACGCGGCTGAAAATATCCGCCCATGCATCGTCGCCAGCTACATTGATGCCGCTAGCCACCGCCTGCCGCGCCAGCGCGTCGCGGTCGCCGCTGCCGGGTGTCAGCGTCGCCAACAGATCGACCCCGGCATATTGCGTAAACGCCTGCGCCACCGTGATGCGCTCGACTTGCGCAAACGGATCGGCCCCGCGGCCGCGAAACACCAGCTCGCGCGCGCCCGTCACCTTCGCCGCAATCGCAACCATGGCCGCGCAATCGTCGATCAGCACATCGTAAGATTCGTTGGCGCGATACCATTCCAGCATGGTGAATTCGGGATGGTGCAGCGCACCGCGTTCGCGGTTGCGGAACACGCGGGCGAAATCGAAGATCCGTTCTTCACCTGCCGCCAGCAATTTCTTGCAGGCGAACTCCGGCGACGTATGCAGATAGCGCCGCGCGGTGCCCCCGGCAGGCGTCTTGAGATCGGTCGCAAAAGCGTGGAGATGGGCCTCATTGCCGGGGGACACCTGCAGAATGGCGGCCTCGACCTCGGTAAAATCGCGCCCGGCGAAATAGCCCCGCAGACCGGCCGCAATACGGCCCCGCGCGGCCAAAAGCGGCCTGCGATCCGCATGTACGCGGGGGTCCCACCAGGGCGAGCGATCTGCCGTCATTTACCCCTTATGCCCCCGATCCTGCGGAAATTACTGGCGAATGCGCTCAGGATCAGTATGTTGCGGCCCGAGATTCAGGCGCGGCCTGCCAACCCTGCCGCGCAGCCATTCAAGGAAAAATCCCGTGAAAGTCATCGCCAGTTCGGTCCGCAAAGGCAATATCCTCGATATCGACAGCAAGCTCTTCCTCGTCCTCAACGCCGAGAGCTTCCATCCCGGCAAGGGCACACCGACGACCCAGATCGACATGCGCCGCATCTCGGATGGCGTGAAAACCGTGCAGCGCTACAAGACTACCGATCAGGTCGAGCGCGCCCACGTCGAGGAACTTGAATTCCAGTACCTCTATCATGACGGCGACGGCTTCCACTTCATGAACATGGCGAACTACGACCAGGTTCAGATTCAAACCGACATCATCGGCGACCAGGCCCCTTACCTGCAGCCGGAAATGAAGGTGATGCTTTCGGTTCACGAGGGCGTGCCGATTTCCATCGATTTGCCGAAGCATGCGATCTCGGAAGTCGTCGAGACCGAGCCGGCCATGAAGGGCCAGACTGCGTCGGGTTCGTTCAAGCCCGCGCTGCTCGCCAACGGCATCAAGACCATGGTGCCGACCCACATCGTGGTCGGCACGCGCATCGTGGTGACGACCGAAGACGGTGCCTACGTCGAACGCGCGAAGGACTAATCAAGTCCCCACCCTGATCGGCGCTGCCATCTTGCGCAGCGCCGCGACCACCGACAGCGCCGTGATCTTGCCGGTCTTCGGATTTTCCGACGGCACGTTCTCGATTGAAAACGAGAACCGCGCGGAATCCGCCTCCACGTCGATGGTGTGGCAATTGCGCGAGAGCGCCGGATCGGCCCAGATCTCGATCATGGTGCGATCTGCGCCGATGCCGGCAAGCGCCAGTGCTGCCACCACATTGACGTTCTCTGGAAAGCCCGCCGCCGCTTCGCGCGCGGTGCCGGCGAACACCCGCTTCGGCTCGGTGATGCCGTCCACGTCGATGTTGTTCGCCACGAGATAACGCGCGCCGGAAAGACCCTTCGGCGGTTTGCGTGTCACCATGCGCACGGAACTGATGCTGCCTTCCGCAGCGGCTGTCACTGCATCGAGCGCCAGCAGCGCGCCGGTCGGCACGATGATCTGGCCGCCATTGGCCTTGGCGAGTTCGATGAGTTCTGGCCGCGGCAGCAGCGCCCCTGCGCTCAGCACCATGACCTTCTTGCCGGCCATCAGCATCGGGCGGCAGATCTGCTCGATGATTTCCGGCGGCGCGCATTCGACCGCAAGGTCCGCATGCAGCGGCAGTGCATCGATTTCCACCACGGGGCACCGGATGCCCTGCGCCTTGAGCCAGGCTTCCGCCTTGGCGCGGTCCCGCGCCGCCACGCAGGCCAGTTCCAGCCCCGGCATGCCGTCCGCCAGTTTTCGCGCCAGCACTCGCCCGACCGCACCGAGGCCAGCAATGGCAACCTTGATCGGCATTTTTATTCCCCGGTGCACCCCTGTGCCCTGCAGGGTCGCAAACAAGCCCCCGCAGCACAACCGGCTTGACCGCGGTCCCGCACCCGCTCCAAGCTAGTCGAAACGTCTGGGAGGACATCATGAAAAAACACATCATCCTGCTCGCGGCCCTTGCCGCTCCCTTGGCCGCCATCGGCAGCGCCGCGCAGGCGCAGAACTATCCCGACCGGCCCATCAACATGGTCATCCCGTTCGCAGCCGGCGGACCGACCGACGTACTGGGCCGCATCGTCGGCCAGCGCATGGGCGAGATCGCCGGCCAGCAGATGGTGATCGAAAACGTCGGCGGCGCAGGCGGCATGACGGGTTCGGTTCGTGTCGCCACTGCCGCGCCGGACGGTTACTCG
Organism: Hyphomicrobiaceae bacterium; assembly: GCA_947472885.1. Lineage (GTDB taxonomy): Bacteria > Pseudomonadota > Alphaproteobacteria > Rhizobiales > Xanthobacteraceae > CANJBX01. The sequence continues at coordinate 33,457 of CANJBX010000016.1, read as the reverse complement.
GTGGTTCTCGGCACCGTCGGCACCCACGCGCAAGGCCAGACGCTCTACAAGAAGCCGCTTTACAACTCGACGACCGATTTCGTCCCGGTGGCATTGCTGGCCGAAGTGCCGATCCTGCTCACAGTCCGCAAAGACTTGCCGGTCAAGGACTTCAAGGAATTCGTCGCCTACGCCAAGGCCAACGCGTCCAAGATGCAGTTCGGTTCCGCCGGTGCAGGCTCCGCAACCCATCTCGGCTGCGTGCTGCTCAACTACGTCATCGGTGTCAACATCACGCATGTGCCCTATCGCGGCACGGGACCGGCGATGACGGACCTCGCTGGCGGACGCATCGACTACCTGTGCGAGATCATCACGACGGCAAAGCCGCAGATCGACGGCGGCAACGCGCGCGGGCTCGCGATCTTCGACAAGAAGCGCTCGCCGGCAATGCCTGACCTGCCGACTGCGCTTGAGCAGGGCACGCCAAACCTCGAAGCCTACACCTGGAACGCATTTTTGCTGCCGAAGGGCACGCCGGAGCCAATCGTGAAGAAGCTCAATGCGATTTCGACCGAGGCCATCAAAACGCCCGCGGTGCGCGAGCGGCTCCAAGGTCTTGGCGCGCAGATCGTGTCGGATGACCGCATGACGCCGGCTTATCTCGAGGGATTTCTCAAGGCAGAAATCGAGAAATGGGCGGCGCCGATCAAGGCGAGCGGCGTCACTGTCGAATAATTCATTTACGAACCAACCAGCAAAACGAGGCGCTTTTAGCGCCCCGTTTTATTTTTGCGTCAGATTGAAACCCGGGATTTCTAGCGCGCCACATCCGCCAGCGCGAAGCCCGCAGCCTTCTTGTAGTCGTCCGACAGCTTGCGCAATTCATCCTGCGTGATGTGGTCGTCGAGATTCTTGAAGGGCTTGTCGCCGACCAGTTCCTCGACCTTGATATTGATGAAATCCGGCGGATGCTCGCGGTTGGTCCGCACGATCTTGGCGGCGACCGGCGCGCGCTTCGCCTCGTAATCCTTAAGCGCCTTGCGCGGGTCTTTCTCGGCGGCGAGACAATCGGCGAGCGTGCGGGCGTCGATGGCGGCCTGCGCCGCACCGTTCGAGCCACGCGGATACATCGGATGCGCGGCATCGCCCGCAAGCGTCGCGCGCCCAAAGGTCCACTGGTCGACGGGGTCCTTGTCCACCATCGGATATTCGAGAATGAACTCCGACTTCTCGATCATGTCGGCGACATCGAGCCAGTCGAACTTCCAGCTCGCATAGATCGCATGGAAATCCTTGAGGTCGCCCTTCTTGTTCCAGTCGTTCTTCTCGAACGTGTCCTGCTTGATCTCGGCCATCCAGTTGATGAGCTGGTTGCCCTCGCCATCGACGTTGTCGATGATCGGATAGATCACCATCTTGCCGGTCAGGATCGAGCCGACGCGCATGTAGCTGCGGCCGGTGAGGATCGGCTTCCTTTTCGTGACGCCGCGCCAGGTGTTGATGCCGGCGAAGGCGATGGCGTCGTTCGGATAGAGCTTCTTGCGGATGGTGGAATTGATGCCGTCGCAGGCGATCACGGCGTCGGCGCGCACCGGCTCGCGCATCTTGCCGGTAGAATCCTTGAACTGGAGGGTGACGCCGTTCTCATCCTCCTCGTAGCCGACGCATTCATGGTCGGTCGCCACGCTGTCGGCGCCAAGCCGCGCCAGCGCAGCCTTGTAGAGAATGAGGTGCAGCCGGCCGCGATGGATGCCGGCTTCGGGATATTTGTAGCCCGCGAGCTTGCCACGCGGCTCCTTGTAGATGAGCTGGCCGAAGCGATTGAAGAAGCAGCTTTCGACGTTCTCGATGCCGGTCTTGAGCACTTCCGCGCCGACGCCCAGCGCCTCGAATTCCCGCATGGCATGGGGCAAAACCGTGATGCCAACGCCAAGCTCCTTGATCTCGGGGGCCCGCTCATAGACCCGGCACGCGATGCCATGGCCATGCAGGTTCATGGCCAGCGACAGACCGCAGATACCTCCCCCGACGATTGCAATATTCATTGCCCACCCTTTTTGATCCGGCTGGCCGGGAACGTATCGCGCGCGCCAACGGGGGTCAAAAGCGGTTTTTGCGCCCCTGCGGTGCCTTTATCGACTGGCAAATTCCGGGGTTCTTGCCGCGCCTTTCCCTGGCCTTCCGTGTCGCACTCGCGTTCCGGCTGTAGTTTTGGTAGGAGGACGCGGGTTAGATTGTATCGCGGCACCACCTTCGGCCTTCACGACCGCCGGATCTATTATTAGGAACCTTGATGCTCGGTCGTTTGAAGACCGCCACGAAATTCGTCGGCGACAAAATCGGGTGGAGCTGGCTCAGCGTCTTGCTGAGCCTGTCGATCATCGGCACTGCATGCGTCGTGCTTTATCGCATGCTGCACAACCTGAATTTCGATAAGGTCTACGTAGCGCTCACCGCGTTCACCCATCGCGACATCATCATCGCCGCGCTGTTCGTCGCGGCAGGCTACGTCACGCTGACGTTCTACGACCTGTTCGCGCTGCGCACGATTGGCAGGAAGAACGTACCCTATCGCGTGGCCGCACTCGCCGGCTTCACCAGCTATTCCATCGGCCACAACATCGGCGCCAGCGTCTTCACCGGCGGCGCGGTGCGCTACCGCGTCTATTCGCTGCACGGGCTGTCGGCGGTGGACGTCGCAAAGATTTGCTTCATTGCGGGACTGACGTTCTGGCTCGGCAATGCCACGGTATTGAGCCTCGGCATTCTCTACACGCCGCATGCGGCAACCATGATCGACCAGCTGCCGGAGTGGGTGAACCGCGCCCTCGCGATTGTCGCGCTCGGCGTGCTGACCGCCTATATCGCGTGGGTGTGGCGCGTGCCGCGCCGGATCGGCCGGAAGAACTGGGAAGTGACGCTGCCGAACGGGCCGCTGACGCTGCTCCAGATCGGCATCGGCATTATCGACCTCGGCTGCTGCGCCGCGGCCATGTATATGCTGGCGCCGGCAGAGCCCCACATGGGTTTTATCGACCTCAGCATCATTTTCGTTGCGGCAACGCTGCTCGGCTTTGCCAGCCATTCGCCCGGCGGGCTTGGCGTTTTCGATGCCGCGATGCTGTTCGCGCTCTGGCAATACAACCAGGAAAGCCTTGTCGCCGGCCTGCTGCTGTTCCGGCTCCTTTACTACATCGCCCCGTTTGCGCTGGCGCTGACGATCCTTGGCGTGCGTGAACTCTGGCTGAGCCTGACCAAGCAGCGCCGCCGGATTGTCGAGCTTCCCACGGACAGGCCGGAAAACATCAAGCATGACGGCAAGGTGTCATAGCCGTGAAATCTGCGGCATGCCGACTGCCGCTGCTGCAAACTGGATTCGCTTTCGCAATTGGTCCACGCTGGCTTGCAGTCTCAATCATGATTGAGCCGCGCCTGACGTATCATATCCACGTCGGTCACAAACGAGGCCGTCACACGGAAACCCAGGATGGCGACTGAAGCCGATCCGCGCAGCGTTCAGCAAGGCTCCCTCGCCGGGCGGCTAAGCCGTGGCCGCGCCGTGCTAATCGCCGCTGCGCTGATTTTCGCCGTGCTGGTCCTGGCCGGCACGCTGTCGCCGCTGCAGGGCATCATCGCATTTGCAGTCATCGGCGCCGCTGCGCTTATCAATCGCGTCAACATCGACGAGGCCATTGCGGCTGGCGGCGCGCGCAACAACATGACGACAGCGGCGGCAGACCGCGTCATCGGCGCGGCGGTTTCGGGACTGCCTGACGCCGTGATCGTCGTCGACCGGCAGATGGTCGTGGTCGCCTTCAACGACAAGGCACAGACCATTTCGCCCGCAATCGTGACGGGGCTGCCAGTGTCGCTGGCGTTGCGCGTCCCGGACCTGATCGACGCCATTCGCCGCACCGTCGCGACCGGCCAGGGCCAGCAGGTCGAATTCTTCGATCGTATACCGGCCGATCGCTGGTCCGAAGCTTTCGTCAATCCGGTCACATTGCCGGCTGAAGGCGTGCCCGGCCGCGAGCTTTTCTTCGTGACGCTGCATGACCTCACGCCAATGCGCCGCGTCGAGGAAATGCGCGCGGATTTCGTCGCCAACGCCAGCCACGAACTGCGCACGCCCTTGGCCTCGCTCGCCGGTTTCATCGACACGCTGCAAGGTTCCGCCAAGGACGACGTCAACGCGCGCGCGCGTTTCCTCGACATCATGAAGGCGCAGGCGACGCGAATGGCGCGGCTGATCGACGATCTGCTGTCGCTATCGCGCATCGAACTGCGCGCGCACTTACAGCCGCAAACCCAGGTCGATCTCGTCGCCATCGTGCGTCACGTCGCCGACGGCCTGCAGGTGCTGGCGCGCGACCGCGGCGTCGAGATCAGGATCGACATGCCGGCAACCGCCCTGACCATCCGCGGCGACCGCGACGAACTGATCCGCGCTTTCGAAAACCTCGTCGAGAATGCACTCAAGTATGGCTCGTCCGGTAAGCGCATCGAAGTCACCGGCCGCCGCGAGCAAGCGCCGGATGGCGGCGCGGAGGCGATCATATCGGTGCGCGATTTTGGCCCTGGCATTGCCCCGGAACACCTGCCGCGATTAACTGAGCGATTCTATCGCGTCGATGTCGGCGAAAGCCGCGCCCAGGGCGGCACCGGCCTTGGCCTGGCGCTCGCCAAGCACGTCTTCAATCGCCACCGGGGGCGATTAACAATTGACAGTATTCCCGGCCAGGGCGCGACTTTTACCGCCCGGATGCCGCTGGTAGCCGACGAAAATGGCAGCAAAATCAATTAATTGAACTGTCATCTGGCTGTCACCGATGTGACATAGAACGATGAAATGGGCAGCCTAGATACGCCGTGTCTTTCGATCCTCCGCCTCGCGAAAACACATCGCGCCGTCACCGGATCGAAGTCAGTGCATGTGCGTAAAAAAAGCTCCCAAACCGAAAAACCGCACCTGAACCCGCAGCCGTGGATGTCCTGTCCGCGATGGCTGGGTGTTGGGTCGGATAACAGGAGAAATCCATGAATTTGCTGAAAACGGCTTTTGTTGCCGGCGCGCTCGCCGCCGCAACGCTTCCCGCCTCCGCCGCCGACATCTCGGGTGCCGGCGCGACGTTCCCCTACCCGATCTACGCCAAGTGGGCTGATGCCTACAAAAAGGAAACCGGCGTCGGCCTGAACTACCAGTCGATTGGCTCGGGCGGCGGCATCAAGCAGATCCAGGCCAAGACCGTGACGTTCGGCGCCTCGGATGCACCGCTCAAGGGTGAAGAACTCGAGAAGGCCGGCCTCGTGCAGTTCCCGATGGTGATGGGCGGCATCGTGCCGGTCGTCAATCTGGAAGGCGTGGCACCTGGCGAACTCGTCATCGACGGCCCGCTCCTCGCCAGGATATTCCTTGGCGAAGTCAAGACCTGGAACGATCCCGCGATCGTGAAGCTCAACCCCTCGGCCAAGCTGACCTCGCAGGCCATCGTGGTCGTGCATCGTTCGGACGGATCGGGCACCACCTTCAACTTCGCAACCTACCTCGCTGAAATGAGCGCGGACTGGAAGACGAAGGTCGGCGCGAACACCGCCGTTGAATGGCCGGTCGGCGTCGGCGCGAAGGGCAACGAAGGCGTCGCCCAGAACGTCGCCAACACCAAGGGTTCGATTGGCTACGTCGAGTACGCCTACGCCAAGCAGAACAAGCTCATCCACACCAAGATGATCAACAAGGACGGCAAGACGGTTTCGCCGGTCGCCGCGACCTTCCAGGCCGCTGCCGCGAATGCCAAGTGGGACTCGCAGCCGGGCTATGGCGTCATTCTCGCCAATCAGCCGGGTGCAGAATCCTGGCCGATGACCGCCGCGACGTGGATCCTCATCCACAAGCAGCCGAAGGATGCCGGAGCTGCGTCGGAAGCGCTCAAGTTCTTCTCGTGGGCTTACGAGAAGGGCGCGAAGATGGCCAACGAACTCGACTACATCCCGATGCCGGCGAACGTCGCCGCCAGCGTGAAGACCACGTGGGCGAAGGAAATCAAGGACGCGAGCGGCAAGCCGCTGTTCGCCGCCACGCACTAATCCACCGACAACGGAAAAGGCGTCTCAAACCCGCTTTGGGCGCCTTTTCCACACTTCCAAATTCCCCCTGAGCGGTGACTTGTGCGGCGACGTTAATGTCGCTTGAGTGCGTTCTTCCTCAAAGTTTCCTGATGGGAGATGCGCTGCATGGAGCCGATGGAGAAGCGTTCCGTGTCTGATTTCGCCATATCGAATGCCAGCGTCGCGCAGCCCGTGTCGGCATCTCTCGCAAAGGCGCTTCGGCGTCTGCGGATCAACGACAAGGTCTTTCATTCGATTACCCGCGCCGCAGCCTTCTTTGTGCTGTTCCTGCTGAGCGCGATCGTCGTTTCGCTGATTATCGGCGCAGCGCCGGCGCTTCAGAAATTCGGCTTCGGCTTCCTGACCTCGGAACGCTGGAACCCGGTTACGGAAAACTTCGGCGCATTTGCGCCAATCTACGGCACGATTATCACCTCGCTTATCGCCATGGTCATCGCGGTGCCGATTGGCCTGCTGATCACGCTGTTTCTCACCGAACTCTGCCCGATGTGGCTGCGCCGCCCGATTGGCATCGCCATCGAACTGCTCGCCGGCATTCCCTCAATCATCTACGGCATCTGGGGCCTGTTCGTGCTCGCGCCATTCCTGCAGGCGCACGTGCAGCCGTTCCTGATCGACCTGTTCGGCAACGTCCCGGTCCTCTCGACGCTGTTCGCCGGCCCGCCCTATGGCATCGGCATTCTGACCTCGAGCCTCATTCTCGCGATCATGGTGCTGCCGTTCATCACCTCGATCTCGCGCGACGTGTTTGAAGCTGTGCCCCCGATGCTCAAGGAAGCGGCCTATGGCCTCGGCTTCACCACCTGGGAAGTCGTGCGCTACGTCGTGCTGCCCTATGCCCGCGTCGGCGTGATCGGCGGTGTCATGCTCGGCCTCGGCCGTGCACTCGGCGAGACCATGGCGGTCACGTTCGTCATCGGCAACGCGCACAAGGTGTCCTCCTCGCTGCTCGCGCCGGGCACCACCATTGCCTCCACCATCGCCAATGAATTCACCGAAGCGGTCGGCGACATCTACACCTCCTCGCTGATCGCACTGGGCCTGCTGCTGTTCGTCATCACCTTCACCGTGCTGGCGGCCGCCCGCTTCATGCTCATGAAGATCGAGCGGAGGCAGGGATGTGCATGAGCCAGACCATGAGCGCCGCAAACGGCCTTTACGCACGGCGGCGCCGCCGCAACGGCGTTGTCCTGACCCTGTCGTTCGCCGCCACCGCTGTCGGCCTCGGCATCCTCGTCCTCATCCTTGGCACGCTGGTCGTGGAATCTTTCCGCGGCCTGTCGATGAAGGTCTTTACCGAAATGACGCCGCCGCCGGGCGCGGATGGCGGCCTGCTCAACCCGATCATGGGCAGCCTCATCATGACCGTGCTTGGCGTCATCATGGGCACCCCCATCGGCATTCTCGCCGGCACCTACATGGCCGAGTACGGCCGCTTCAACAAAATCACCCACGTCATCCGCTTCATCAACGACATCCTGCTCTCGGCGCCGTCGATCATCATCGGCCTGTTCATTTACGAGCTGGTCGTCGCACCGATGGGACACTTCTCCGGCTTTGCGGGCGCGCTGGCGCTGGCCGTGCTGGTCATCCCGGTTGTCGTTCGCACCACCGAGGACATGATGAACCTGGTGCCGAAGGAATTGCGCGAAGCATCAAGCGCGCTCGGCATGCCGCGCGCCAGCATGATCGCGCACATCTCCTACCGTGCAGCGCGCGCCGGCATGATTACCGGCGTCCTGCTCGCCATTGCGCGCATCAGCGGCGAAACCGCGCCGCTGCTGTTCACCGCGCTCAACAACCAGTTCTTCTCGTGGAACCTCAATGCACCGATGGCCAGCCTTCCGGCCGTCATCTTCCAGTTCGCGCTCAGCCCCTATGCGGACTGGCAGCGGCTCGCCTGGGTCGGCGCAATGATCATCACCTTCGCAGTGCTGGCGCTCAGCATCCTGGCGCGCGCACTTTCTGGTTCAAGGAAATAGTCATGAGCATCCAGAGTATGGAAAACCCCGTTACGCATATCCCGAACATGACCGTTGGCCATGTGGGAGAATCCGCAGTTGGCAAAAAGGAAAAGGTTTCGGTCCGCGGACTGAACTTTTTTTACGGCACCAACCGCGCGCTGAAGAACATCAACGTGCCGCTCTATGAAGGCATGGTCACTGCCTTCATCGGCCCGTCGGGCTGCGGCAAGTCCACCTTGCTGCGCATCCTCAACCGCATCTACGATCTTTATCCGAACCAGCGTGCCGCCGGTGAAGTGCTGCTCGACGGCAAGAACATCCTGGCCCCCGGTGTTGACATCAACCTGTTGCGCGCCCGCGTCGGCATGGTGTTCCAGAAGCCGACGCCATTCCCGATGACGATCTATGAAAACATCGCGTTCGGCATCCGCCTTTATGAATCGCTGTCAAAGTCCGAACTCGACGGCCGCGTCGAGTCCTCGCTGCGCCGCGCCGCGCTGTGGGAAGAAGTGAAGGACAAGCTGAACACCTCGGGCCTCGGCCTGTCGGGCGGTCAGCAGCAGCGCCTGTGCATCGCCCGCACCGTCGCCGTGAAGCCGGAAGTGATCCTGCTCGACGAGCCGTGCTCGGCGCTCGATCCGATCTCGACCGCCAAGATCGAGGAGCTGATCGACGAACTCAAGTCGGACTACACAATCGCCATCGTCACCCACAACATGCAGCAGGCGGCCCGCGTCTCGAACTTCACCGCCTTCATGTATCTCGGCGAACTGATCGAGTTCGACGGCACCGACAAGATTTTCACCACTCCGTCCGATCGCCGGACCCAGGATTACATCACCGGCCGCTTCGGCTGAGCCGGCACGTACCGAATCGCGCAAGGATCGCACTTATGACCGACCACACCGCAAAAGCTTTCGATGTTGACCTGCAAGATCTCACCCGGCTTGTGTCGGAGATGGGCGGACTTGCCGAAAAGCAGATCGGCGATTCCATCGACGCCTTGAGCCGCCAGGACGAGGCGCTTGCCGTTCGCGTTGTCGCACTCGACATTAAGATCGACATGCTCCAGCGCGAGATCGAGGAACGCGCCATCCTGACCATTGCCAAACGCCAGCCGATGGCGATTGACCTTCGCGACGTTGTCGGCGCGCTGCGTGTTGCCAACGACCTCGAGCGGATCGGCGATCTCGCCAAGAACATCGCCAAGCGCACCCCGGTGATTGACCGCGACATCCAGTTGCAGAAGGTCATGCGCGGCGTCGAACACATGGCCAACCTGGTGCTGACCCAGATCAAGGACGTGCTGGACGCCTACGCGCGCCGCGACGTCAACAAGGCAATGGGCGTGTGGCGTGGCGACGAGGAAATCGACGCCGTCAACAATTCCCTGTTTCGCGAACTGCTGACCTACATGATGGAAGACCCGCGCAACATCTCGCTGTGCACCCATCTGTTGTTCTGCGCCAAGAACATCGAACGTATGGGCGACCATGCAACCAATATCGCCGAGACGGTCTATTACATGGTCGAAGGCCGCCCTTTGGCGGACGAGCGGCCGAAGGGCGATACGACAGCCACCGTTGCGTTCCGCCAGTAACATCAAAGGAGATCGCGCCGCATGTCGGCCCGCATCCTGATTATCGAAGACGAAGAACCGTTGACCCTGCTGCTGCGGTACAACCTCGAAGCCGAAGGCTATGAGGTTGAAACCGTTGCACGCGGCGACGAAGGCGATCTGCGCCTGAAGGAACAGCCGCCGGATCTCGCAGTCATCGACTGGATGCTGCCCGGCCTTTCAGGCATCGAACTGATCCGCCGCCTGCGTACCCGTCCTGAAAGCCAGAAGCTGCCGGTCATCATGCTGACCGCACGCGGCGAGGAGGGCGAGCGCGTGCGCGGGCTTGCCACCGGCGCCGACGATTACATCGTAAAGCCGTTTTCGGTGCCGGAACTGCTGGCACGCATTCGCGCGCTGCTGCGCCGCGCCAAACCGGAACACGTCGCCGAAGTGCTGGCGGCCGGCGACATCGAACTCGACCGCGAGAAGAAGCGCGTGTCGCGCTCCGGCCGCGAGGTCGCGCTCGGCCCGACCGAATTCCGCCTGCTGGAATTCCTGATGCAGTCACCCGGCCGCGTCTTCACCCGCGAACAGCTTTTGAATGGCGTGTGGGGCCGCGACATCTATATCGACGAACGCACGGTCGATGTGCATGTCGGCCGGCTGCGCAAGGGCCTCAACCGCGGCCGCGTGCCGGACCCGATCCGTACCGTGCGCGGCGCGGGTTATGCCTTCAACGACCGCTTCGGCAAGATCGCGTAAGCGCCAGTTACCTCAACACCAAACAAAAACGCCGGGCTGATTGCCCGGCGTTTTTTATTCTGAAACTTTGAAGCGCCTTGGCGCCTATCCTACTAGCGTATCGGCCGGTTGGTGCGGCGCCGGTCCACGGCCGGCTGATAGGCTACGCGCGAGTGGAAGCTGCAATACGGCGCGCTTTCGACCGGCTTGCCGCCGCAGAAGAGGAATTCCGTCGAACCCGGATCGCCAATCGGCCAGCGGCACTTGTCTTCGCTGAGTTCCAGCAAGGTGCAGCGCTGCCCCATCGGGATGATGTTCTCAACCATCTCCGGTTCGGCTTCGACCTCAAGGTCGTGCTGGTAGGCGAGCGCGGTATTGCCCCGCATCTGCGGCCGCACCCGCATCATGTGCGAATGGGTACGTGGCTTGCGCTGGCGCGGTGCCGAGGATGATGGAGACTTTGCCCGGCCAGACAGGCCCAGGCGGTGAACCTTGCCGATCACGGCATTGCGGGTCACGCTGCCAAGCTCATTGGCGATCTGGCTTGCAGAAAGCCCGTCAGACCAAAGCTTTTTCAGCGTTTCGACGCGCTCATCGGTCCAAGACATCGATTTTTGCCCTTAATTACCGCCGCCGCATTCAAATCTCGGAATCCATCTCCCAACGTCGGCCAGCATTGGAGCTGACCGTCGTGACGCTAGACGCCTACGAACTCAGAGTTTTTGTCTTCAACACGACATCTCGTGCCTGACGCTGGCAAAACTACAATAAGTCGTGACTCGCGTGCAAGAGTCCGGCACCGCTACGTCCACATGTTCGACAACGTTATCCGCAGATAACCTACGCAATGTGGCTCTTTTGGCGCTCTGGCCTGTAGTTGACAGGTCACAGACCTGTCCTAGAATGCCCAAACGTGCCGCCTGCAAAGGCGGCACATTGCATTTTGAGCGTCCGGTCGCGGTTTTTGCACCCTGATCGCGCGCGTTTCATGAACCTGAAGAGCAATACCGTGACGTCGCATGTAATGCCGACCTACGCCCGTGTTGACCTCGCCTTCGAGCGGGGCGAAGGCGCGTGGGTAACGACCACCACCGAGGAGCGCTACCTGGACTTTACCGGCGGCGTTGCCGTCAACGTGCTGGGCCACGCGCATCCGCGCCTCGTTGCCGCGCTGACCGAGCAGGCCGGCAAGCTCTGGCACTCATCGAACCTGTTTCGCGTCACCAATGCCGAGGTGCTGGCCGACCGGCTGTGCGCGGCGACGTTCGCCGACCTCGTATTCTTTTGCAATTCCGGCGCGGAAGCACTTGAAGGCACCATCAAGACTGCGCGCAAGCACCACGCCGTCAACGGGCATCCCGACAAGTATCGCATCATCACCTATGAAGGTGCGTTCCACGGCCGGACGCTGGCGACGCTCGCCGCCGGCGGCAACAAGAAATACCTCGAAGGCTTCGGCCCGCCGGTCGAAGGCTTCGATCAGGTCGCGTTCGGCGATCTTGAAGCCACCAAGCAAGCCATCGGCCCCAACACCTGCGCCATCCTGATCGAACCGATCATGGGCGAAGGCGGCGTGCGCGTGGTCCCGCATGCGTTCCTGCGCGAACTGCGCGCGCTGTGCGACCAGCACGGCCTGCTGTTGCTGTTCGACGAAGTGCAGTCAGGCATGGGCCGCACCGGCGCACTGTTCGCCTATCAGCAGACCGGCGTGACGCCGGACGTGATGGCGGTTGCCAAGGGTCTTGGCGGCGGCTTCCCGGTCGGCGCGTTCCTCACCACGGCCGAAGCCGGCAAGGGCATGACGCCCGGCACACACGGCTCCACTTTCGGCGGCAACCCGCTGGCGACCGCCGTCGGCAATGCCGTACTCGATGTGGTGCTTGAGCCCGGCTTCTTCGAGCGCGTGAAGCAGACCTCTTTGCTGTTCAAGCAGCGCCTTGCGGAATTGAAGGACAGCCACCTGTCCATCATCGCGGAAATCCGCGGCGAGGGCCTGTTGCTCGGCATCCGCATGAATGTGCCGAACGGCGAGATGGTCGATGCACTGCGCGCGGAAAAGATGCTCGTGGTTGCAGCCGGCGACAATGTCGTGCGGCTCTTGCCACCGCTGAATATTTCCGACGCGGATGTCGGCGAAGCCATTGCGCGGATCGACCGCGCGGCGGCAGCGCTGGAGCAGCACCAGAAGGGAGCCACGAAGTGAGTGGTTCCCTCCGGCATTTTCTCGACCTGACCGACATTCCCGCCAAGCAGTTGCGCGGCATTCTCGACAACAGCGCCGCCATGAAGAAGCGCCGCAAGCGCGGCGGCAAAGCGAAGCTGCCGCTCGCCGGCAAGACCATGGCGATGATCTTCGACAAGCCTTCGACCCGCACGCGGGTATCGTTCGATGTCGCGATGCGCCAGCTCGGCGGCGATGTGCTGATGCTCGACGGACAGGCGATGCAGCTTGGCCGCGGCGAAACCATTGCCGATACCGCACGCGTCCTGTCGCGCTATGTCGAAGTCATCATGATCCGCACGCTTCAGCACAAGGACCTGCTGGAACTGGCGAAATATGCCACCGTGCCGGTCATCAACGGCCTGACGCGCTGGTCGCATCCCTGTCAGGTGATGGCAGACTTGATGACGTTCGAGGAACACCTCGGCCCGATCAAGGGCAAGACCGTTGCCTGGGTCGGCGATGCCAACAACGTACTGACATCGTGGCTGCATGCGGCCGAACGTTTCAATTTCACGATGAATGTCGCAAGCCCGCCCGAATTCGGCGTTAGCAAGGAATTGCTGGCGTGGGTGCGTGCATCCGGCGCCAGGATCAACATTGGCCGCGATGCGGCCACTGCGGTTAAAGGGGCCGATTGCGTCGTGACAGATACCTGGGTGTCGATGGGCGACAAGAATGCGCAGCAGCGCCACAAGCTGCTCAAGCCCTATCAGGTCAATGCAAAACTGATGAAAAAGGCCAAGCCCGGCGCCATCTTCATGCATTGCCTGCCGGCGCATCGCGGCGAGGAAGTCACTGCACAGGTGATCGACGGGCCGCAGTCCGTTGTATTCGACGAAGCGGAAAACCGCCTGCACGCACAGAAGGGTATCCTTGCGTGGTGCATGGGAGTGCGTGGGGCATGAGCGCGGGCGACATTCCAACCCGCCTGCCATCCGCCCTCGCCGAGAACGACGCCATTCTGCCGTTTGCGGTCGAGGCGCTCGACCAGCGCGGCCGCGTGGTGCGCCTGAGCGTCACGCTCGATGAAATTCTCGCAGCACACGATTATCCGCTGCCGGTCGCCAAGCTGCTGGGCGAAGTCGCTGTGCTTGCGGTCATGCTCGGCTCGTCGCTGAAGTTCGATGGCCGCTTCATTTTGCAGACCCAGAGCGACGGTCCTGTCGATATGCTGGTGGTGGATTTCATCGCACCCAACAGCCTGCGCGCCTGCGCACGCTTCAATGCCGAGCGCGTTGCGGAAGCCATCAAGGCTGGCAAGACAGCGCCCGGCGAAATGCTCGGCAAGGGCCATCTCGCGATGACCATCGACCAGGGCCCGGACATGAGCCGCTATCAGGGCCTTGTCGCGCTCGACGGCGGCACGCTTGAGGACGCCGCCCACGAATATTTCCTGCGCTCCGAACAGATCCCGACGCGCGTACGGCTTGCCGTAGCGGAAGAATTGATCGCGGGTGATGGCGGTCCGCGCCATCGCTGGCGTGCCGGCGGCATCCTGCTGCAGTTCCTGCCGAAGCAGCAGGAGCGCATGCGCCAGACCGACCTCGATCCGGGCGATGCGCCGGAAGGCATGGAGCAGGACGAAGTTCAGGAAGACGACGCCTGGGTGCAGGGCCGCGCGATCATGGACACCGTGACCGATATCGAACTGATCGATCCGGACCTGTCGAGCGAAATCCTGCTCTATCGCCTGTTCCACGAACCCGGCGTGCGGGTATTCGAAGCGCAGCAGGTGGAGGCGAAATGCACCTGCTCGCGCGACAGCGTCGAAGCCATGCTGAAAAGTTTTTCGCAGGATGACCGCGATCACATGGTCGAGAACGGCAAGATCGCCGTGACGTGTGAGTTCTGCAGTTCGAAGTATGAGTTCGCGCCCGATGAAGTCGGCGCCAGCGACGAAGCGCAAAACAGCGAATAAGCGCTAGTTCACCGTCCGCCGCGTTTCCGGGCCGTCGAGCGAAAACGGCGGAATGTCGATGTCGAAACGCTCGCCGCCCGGCGTCACCATGCCATAGCTGCCCATCATGATGCCCGACGGCGTCGGCAATGGCACGCCGCTGGTATATTCGTATGAAGCGCCCGGCTCCAGCACCGGCTCCTCGCCGACCACGCCCGCGCCCTTCACTTCCTGCACCCGGCCGAAAGCATCGGTGATCTTCCAGTGCCGGGTCTTGAGCTGCACGGTCTGCTCACCCCGGTTGGTGATCTCGATCGTGTAGCTCCAGAAGAAATAGCTTTTCTCGACCGACGACCGCTCCGGCATGAACCTGGGGGTCACGCTGACGGCAATTCTGCGGGTTTCGGTCTGATACATTGACGTAACCTCAGGGGCCAAGCGGCTCCAGATTTCGTGTTGAACGGCAGTGAATCTCATCTTGACCGGGGATACAATAACCCGGAAAGCACTCCCTGTCGGCTTGGTTCCCACCTACGAATGACAGGCATTGGTACACGGTGGATATACCCCCCAAGGCAGATTCAACCTTCAACCGGGCAGCGCCTGGCGCGATGCCGGCGGGTAACGCTGCCTTGCCGCCTGCGGCGGCAAGGCCCGCGGTCAAGGCGCCGTCACCCGAACGCGACTTGCGCCTCGACCTGTTTCGCGGCCTCGCGCTGTGGCTGATCTTTCTCGATCACATCCCTTCGAACATCGTGAGCTGGATCACGATCCGCAATTACGGATTCAGCGACGCTACCGAAATCTTCGTTTTCATTTCCGGCTATACCGCGGCGTTCGTCTATGGCCGCGCAATGCGCGAGCGCGGGCCGGTCGTTGCCAGCGCGCGCATGCTCAAACGCGCGTGGCAGGTTTATGTCGCGCATATTTTTCTGTTCGTCATCTACATGGCGGAAATCGCCTACGTCTCGGCGAGCTTCGAGAACCCGCTGTTCAACGAAGAAATGGGCATCTTCGATTTTCTCAAGCAGCCAGACGTCACGCTGGTGCAGGCGCTGCTCTTGAAGTTCAAGCCCGCCAATATGGACGTGCTGCCGCTTTACATCATGCTGCTCGCAGGCTTTGCGCCGTTCGTCTGGTTGTTGTTGCGCGCGCCGACGTTTGCGCTGCTGGCATCCGCGGTCGTCTATGCGGTGAGCTGGCACTTCAACTGGAACCTGCCGTCTTATCCCGAAGGCACCTGGCTTTTTAACCCGTTCGCCTGGCAATTGCTGTTCGGCTTTGGCGCCTGGTGTGCGCTGGGCGGCGCACAAAAACTTGGCGGCCTGATGCGATCCAACATTGCGGTCGGGCTTGCCTTTACCTATCTGCTGTTCGCACTTTGCATCGTGATGACGTGGTATTTCCCGCGTTACGCTTCTTTCGTGCCGCGTATCCTGTCGGACTGGATGTATCCAATCGACAAGACCAACCTCGATGTTCTCCGGTTTGCTCACTTTCTCGCGCTGGCCGTCGTGACGGTCAGGTTTATTCCGCAGAACTGGCCGGCGCTGAAAAGCCCGTGGTTCAAGCCGGCGATCATTTGCGGCCAGCATTCGCTGGAAATTTTCTGTCTGGGCGTGTTTCTGGCGTTTGCCGCACACTTCATGCTGCAGCAGGTGTCGTCACGGGTGGCAGTACAGATCGCCCTCAGTGCGCTGGGTATCCTGATTATGATTGCCTCGGCAGCCCTGATGGCGTGGTATAAACAGGTTGAAGGAAGAAGTCCCGGATCGCGTCCGCCGAGGGATGCGGACCTCGCAGGAGGCGAGGCATGAAAGCGATTTCCATAGCGCTTTTACTTTCGCTGACCGCCGCATTTGCAGGCGCGGGCAACGCTTTGGCTGCGGACACCGACCCCGCTTGCGCCACCGCATCCAGTCTTGTCAGCGCCGACTTCAAGCTGTCGCAGGCCGCAACCGCCATCAAGAACAAGCAGCTCACCATCGCCGTGATCGGCTCCGCCTCGTCCACCCTGCCGGATGCGAAAAAGGCTTATCCGGCGCGGCTTGAAGAGATGCTCATCAGCAAGTTGCCGGGCGTCGCGGTGAAGGTTGTCGCACGGGTCAAGGCGCGCGAATCAGCCCGCGAGTCCATGCCCGAATTGCGCAAGCTGATGGCGGTCGAGAAGCCCTCAATCGTCATCTGGCAGACCGGCACCGTCGAAGCGATGCGGGGGATAGACCCGGATACTTTCCGCAGCACGCTCGAGGACGGCATCGAGGCGGCGCAGGAAGCCCGTAGCGGTATCATCCTGATGAACATGCAATACAGCCCCCGAACCGAGCTGATGATTGCGATGCCTCCTTACGCAGATGCGATACGAATTATTGCGCTGCAGCATGAAATTCTTTTGTTCGACCGTCTTGCCATCATGCGACGTTGGGGCGAACTTGGGACGTTCGATCTTAATGAAGTCACGAAGGAGATGGATACAGCCAACCGGGTCCACGACTGTATAGGCCATCTTCTCGGTGATCTGATCCTGGAAGCTGCAAAGCTTCCCGCATCGTCGGAGAACGGTATCAAATAGCGGCGATGCGAAAACTCTCATGCACATTGGCGGGCATCAGCTTCGCCGCTGCAGCGATGCTGTGCATCGCATCTTCCAGCGCGCGCGCGTCGGACGAAAAGGCGCCGTGCACAGGACCTTCGACGCAATCGAAACTTGAACGCGCGCTTGTGCGCACCGCCGAACATCTGCGCGCGCACCAGCCGCTGACCATCGTCGCCATTGGTTCATCATCGACGGCCGGCGCGGGCGCGAGCAGCCCGGCTGCATCCTACCCGGCGCGTCTCGAAGCCGAACTCCGGCTGCGCTTCCCCGACGAAAAAATCACCGTGCTTAACCGTGGCATCAACGGCGAAGTCGGCAACGACATGCTGGCGCGCTTCCAGCAGGACGTGATCGACGCCAAGCCGGACCTCGTATTATGGCAGGTCGGCGCCAACTCCGTGCTGCGCGACCATCCGCTCGGACCGGCTGGCGACACGATGCGCGAAGGCATCAAGATTCTGAAAGCCGCAGGCATCGACGTGATTCTGATCGATCCGCAGTTCGCGCCGAAGATTCTCGCCAAGCACAACGCCGAAGGCATGATCAATCTCATCGAGACAACGGCGAAGGAAACCGGCGTTGCCTTGTTCCGCCGCTTCTCGATCATGCGGTTCTGGCACAAGGAACGTGACCTGCCGTTCGAGACGTTCGTGACGTCCGACGGGCTGCACATGAACGACTGGGGCTATGACTGCTGGGCGAAGCTGCTCGGCGGCGCCATCGCCGAAGCCGCGACCCGGCCCGCGCCGCGCGCAATCACGTCGGCTACTGTGTCGCCGCTTGCGCCAGCCGTCCAGCACGCCACGGCCGCGCCGACACGATAGTCGCGCATCGGCATTCTGCATTATCTCTTTCAGATTTTATCGAGCGCGCTGACAAGATCGCCAGCGATGTCGTCAGCATATTCAAGCCCGACCGAAAGCCGCACAGTTCCGTCGGTGATGCCAAGCTCGGCGCGGTCCTCGGGCTTGAGGCGCTGGTGCGTCGTGGTCGCGGGATGCGTCACAATGCTCTTGGCGTCGCCGAGGTTGTTGCTGATCTTGGCGAGCCGGAGCGCATTCAGGAACTTGAATGCAGCGGGTTTCCCGCCGGCTACATCGAACGCGATAATGTTAGAACCGCCGCTCATCTGCTTCTTGATGATTGCGGCGTGCGGATGGTCCGCACGGCCGGGATAAATCAGCCGCGTGATGTTCGAATGCCTGGCCAGCACGTCCGCGACCTTGGCGGCGCTTTCGGTCTGCCGCGCGACGCGAATGTGTAATGTCTCAAGCCCCTTCAGCAGCACCCATGCATTGAACGGCGACATCGAAGGCCCGGTCTGCCGCAGGAACTGATGGACGTTTTCCTGAATGAACTTTTCCGACGACAGGATGATGCCGCCCAGCACACGGCCCTGGCCATCGATGTGCTTGGTTGCCGAATAGACGACGACGTCGGCACCGAGCTTGAGCGGACTCTGAAACAACGGCGTCGCGAACACGTTATCGACGATGACAGTGGCGCCGACCGAATGCGCGATCTTTGAAATCTCGCCGATGTCATAGACATCGAGCGTCGGATTGGTCGGGCTTTCGAGGAACACTGCCTTGGTATTGGGTTTCATCGCCTTGCGCCATTGATCGAGGTCGGCGCCATCGACCAGGGTGGACGGCACGCCGAAGCGCGGCAGCAGGTCTTCCACCACGTAACGGCACGAGCCGAACAGCGCCTTCGCCGCCACAACGTGATCCCCGGCCTTGAGCTGGCTGACCAGCGACGCCGTCACCGCCGCCATGCCGGACGCGGTCGCCCGCGCCGCTTCCGCGCCTTCGAGAAGGCACATGCGCTTCTCGAACATCGCGACAGTCGGATTGGAAAAGCGCGAATAGAGATAGCCCGGGTCCTCGCCCTTGAATCGCGCCTCGCATTGTTCGGCGCTGTCATAGACAAAGCCCTGCGTGAGGAAGAGCGCCTCGGACGTCTCGCCGAACTGCGAACGCATCGTTCCGCCGTGCACCAGCTCGGTTTCGGGATGGAATGCGGGCGGCGGATTGCTCGATGCAGCGGACATGGCAGGCTCCTTCACAGCCAACAAAAAACCCGACCGGAGATAATGATCTCGGCCGGGTTACATGGCTCATGTCCCACGGCCTTTTAGCAGCTTGTTTAACGTGGCGTGCAAGCCAGCCGGCTCAAATGACCACGAAGTAGCAAAAAACTACGCGCGGCCCCCGCATGCGTCAAGGTAGCCCCGCCCCGCGATATCACCCGGCCTCCCATGCGCAATGGGCTACACCCACCGGGCGCGACATATCCCCAGCCCCCTCGCCCACCGGCTGCGCAGGCTGGTAGGCGACGCATAGGCTGATATTACTGGTGTTCGCACCTCTCACCGGAAGCCACATTTTGGACCTCGTCTTCGACCCGGAAGAAAAAGGCATCCTGCCGGATGCCATGATCCACGCGCTCGCGGAAGCGGGCGCGATCCTGCCGTCGCAGGACTTCCTGCCTGGGCAGATCCAGCCGGCGAGCCTCGACCTGCGGCTGGGCGACATCGCCTATCGCGTGCGCGCGAGCTTCCTGCCCGGCCCCCGCACCACGGTCGCCGACCGCATCGAAGACCTCAAGCTGCATGAAATTTCACTGAGCGATGGCGCAGTGCTGGAAACCGGCTGCGTCTATATCGTGCCGGTGATGGAGACGCTGGCGTTGCCATACAACGTCGCCGCAGCCGCAAACCCGAAAAGCTCAACCGGCCGCCTCGATGTCTTCACACGCGTGATCGCCGACAACATGCGCGGCTTCGACCGCATCGAAGCCGGCTATCATGGACCGCTCTACGCTGAAATCTCACCACGCACGTTTCCCGTGCTGGTGCGCGAGGGCTCGCGGCTTTCTCAAATCCGTTTTCGCCACGGCCACGCCGTACTCGACAGCGAAGCACTCGCCGATCTGCACGCAGCAGAACGTCTGGTCGACGATACCGATGCAGACATGAACGAAGGCATCGGCGTCGGTGTCGATCTGTCAGGCTTCGGTCCTGACGGACTGGTTGGCTATCGCGCCAAGCGTCATACCGGCCTGATCGATGTCGATCGCCGCGCCAGCTACGACGTCGGCGAATTCTGGGAACCGATTGCCGCGCGCCGCGACGAGAGTCTCATTCTCGATCCCGACGAGTTTTATATTCTCGCCTCAAAAGAAGCGGTTCAAGTGCCGCCGGATTACGCCGCGGAGATGGTGCCGTTCGATCCACTCGTCGGCGAGTTTCGCGTGCACTACGCGGGTTTCTTCGATCCCGGCTTTGGTTATGCGGGCGCCGGAGGGCGCGGCGCGCGCGCTGTTCTTGAAGTGCGTTCGCGCGAAGTGCCGTTCATTCTCGAACATGGCCAGCTTGTCGGGCGATTGGTGTATGAGCGCATGCTCGCGCGGCCCGATACACTCTACGGACAAAACATCGGCTCGAATTACCAAGCGCAAAATTTGAAACTGTCGAAACATTTTCGCTGACGTGCAGCATAACGCGGCATTCACGTTTCGTTAAATGCCAATGGAACTCTGTTGTAATTTGGCGACAGATTGACTCCTGGCGGGTCAAGTATTGCAGCGCATGGTCTGCATTAACCGGACATTATCCCACCGCCCATAAAGTCTCCTTCAGGCAGATGGGCTTCGTGCGGTGGTTAAATTTCTTTACCCGGCAAAAAAATCGCCGCGAGTAATCATCGAACGATCTGAAAAACCCATCCGCTGGCGCGTGGCCCGGAAAGTGGCAGGCGTCTGGCCCAATTCCACATTCTGGGGATCAAGTTCATGCGTAAGCTCGTTCACACCGCTTTAACGTTTGCGACCATCGTCGCGGCAACCTCGTTCGCCAGCGCCGCTGATCTTCAGCGTCCGGCCTACAAGGCTCAGCCCTCCCACGCTCCGATCTACAGCTGGGCCGGTCTCTACATCGGCATCGTCGGTGGCGGCGTCTGGGGCGACAGCGGGCACACCCCTGGCGCAGCTTCGTTCTCGACCGACGGCTACCAGATCGGCGGCACGGTCGGCTACAACTGGCAGAACGGCAGGTGGGTCTACGGCATCGAAGGCGACCTGTCCTACTCGACCAACAAGGGCAGCATCGGGACCGTTCAGACCTCGGAAGACTACGCCCTCACCATCCGTGGCCGTCTCGGCTACGCCTGGACTGAGCGTTTGATGATCTACGGCACGGGCGGCTACGCCGGCGCGAACGTCAAGGCTGCCATTCCGGCCCTCTCGGAAGAGCAGTTCCGCAACGGCTACACCCTCGGCCTCGGCCTGGAATACGCTGTTCTGCCGCGCTGGACCGTCAAGGGCGAGTATCTGTACGTCGATTACATGGATGAGAACTACTTTTCGGGTTCGGCTTTCGCCCGCAACGTCTCGCTCACCAACAACCTGTTCCGCCTCGGCCTGAACTACAAGTTCTAAGCCAACGCCAGACTTCAATTGCAGAACCCCGGGCGAAAGCCCGGGGTTCTGCTTTGCGTGCATGGCTGCGGCGCGACGCCGCGAAGTCCCATAGCTTTGCAAGTTGATTGTATCCGGGGGACATCCGAGAATAACCTCAGCCAGAACGACACCCGCGATCAACGTATCCCTGAGGAAGCGCCCATGAAACGTAGCGACACCCGCATTCGCACGACCCATGTCGGCAGCATCATCCGCCCGCAGGCGTTGCTTGATGCGGCGGCAAAGGCGAAAAATAGTGCGGCGGATCAGCACGCCTTCGAGGAAGCAACGCGCAGTTCCATCGCCGAGGTGGTGAAAAAGCAGATCGCCTCCGGCATCGACATCATCAACGACGGCGAACACGGCAAATCGAGCTGGGCAAACTACGCGCTCACCCGCATGAGCGGCTTCGAGCATCGTCCGAACGAAATGCGCCCCGCGGTATGGCTAGGGCGCGAGCGCTTCAAGTTCGCCGAGTTCATGGCCAAGGAATTTCCGCGCGGCGCCATCGGCTCACCGACGGACGCCTGCATCGGCCCGATCAAATACACCGGACAGCAAAGCCTCAAGGAAGCACTCGCAGCCTTCAAGGAAGGCCTGAAGGGCGCGAACCCGGACGAAATCTTCTACACCGCAGTTGCACCGGCCAGTGTCGGCTACGATGCCAGTCAGGAGCATTACAAGAACGACGAAGACTATGTATTCGCCATCGCCAATGCGCTGGCGGAGGAATACAAGGCGATCGTTGACGCCGGCTTCGTCCTGCAAGTGGATGATGCCGTACTCGCCAACATGTACGACTATCTCACCGAGCAGAGCCCGAAGAAATACCGCGACTGGGCGGAGCTGCGCGTCGCCGCGCTCAACAAGGCGCTCGAGGGTATTCCACAGGACCGCGTTCGTTATCACATCTGTTTCGGCAGTTGGCATGTGCCGCACACATCGGATGCGCCGCTGGAAGAGATCGTGGATCTGATGCTGAAGGTGAACGCCGGCGCCTATTCCATCGAGGCCGCCAACGTGCGCCACGAGCATGAATGGCACGTCTGGGAAAAAACCAAGCTGCCCGCCGGAAAAATCCTGATCCCCGGCGTCGTCACCCACCACACCACGACCGTCGAGCACCCGCGCCTTGTCGCCGAACGCATCGCGCGCTTTGCCAAGCTGGTCGGACGCGAGAACGTCATCGCCTCAACCGACTGCGGCTTTGCGCAATCGGAAGGCGTGCAGCGTGTGCACCCGCAGGTGATGTGGGCGAAGTTCGAAAGCCTCGCAGAAGGCGCAAGGCTGGCGAGCAAGGAATTGTGGGGCTGAAATTTTAAATTACGAACCAGCCTGTTTCGAGCGTTTCACTAAAATTTATTGCTGCGTAAATGGGGCACACGCATGACGAAGACCTATCGCGTCGATCAGATCGGCAGCCTCGTGCGGCCGGCGAAACTCCTCGACGCGCGCGAAGAGCGCAAGACTGGCAAGATAACCCTCGCCGCACTGCGCCTTGTCGAAGACGAGGCCGTGCTTGACGTTCTGAAGATGCAGAATGACCTCGGCCTGCCAATCTTCAGCGATGGCGAGATGCGGCGCGACGCCTGGCAAACCAATTTCAGCGAGGCCGTTGATGGCTTCGAAGACACTTATCCCATTCGCGAAATGATCCGCGAGGACGGCCGCCACGTCCGGCTGCAAATGCACACCAAGGCGATCCGTGGCAAGCTGCAACAGGCACGGCGGCTGGCGCAGATCGATGCGGATTTTCTGCGCAAGCATTCGCCCGGCCCGTTCAAGATCACCATGCCAAGCCCGGCGGTGATCTCCCGCAACAGCTACAAGGTCGGCGTTACCGACAAGGCCTATCCCGACACGGCGGAGCTTCGCCGCGATGTCGGCGCCATCGTGCAGGGCGAGATGAAAGCACTGGTCGCCGATGGCGCATCCTATCTGCAGCTCGACGAGGGTTTCACGGCTTACGCCGATCCCGACCGCCTCAAGGCACTGGGTCCCGATGCCAATCCCGAAACCGCGATGGACGAAGATGTCGCGCTGGAGAACGCCTGTTACGACGCCGTGCGCCGCGAAGGCCTGACGCTCGCGATGCACCTTTGCCGCGGCAGCCGCGCCAGCTTCAATCGTGGCCGCGGCAGTTACGATTTCCTCGCCGAGCATCTGTTTCACAAGCTACATGTCGATCGCTTCCTGCTCGAATACGACAGCGACAAGGTCGGCGGATTCGAGCCGCTGCGTTTCATGCCGAAAGGCAAGATTGCCGTGCTGGGCCTCGTGAGCAGCACCAGTCCGATATTGGAGAAGCAGGACGACCTGCTGCGCCGCATCGAGCAGGCTAGTAAATTCTGTCCCGTCGAGCAACTCGCGATTTCCACCCAGTGCGGTTTCCAGGGTTCGGCGAGCCGTGACGGCGCGCACATGACGAGCGATCAGCAGAAACGGAAACTGGAGTTGATCGTCGATACCGCGCGCAAGGTGTGGCACTAGCGCGGGGCCGCGCATCGCACCTCCCGCGTTTCTACTCGAACGACAAATACAGGTCGGGCACGTATCGGGCCATCGCGGGGAGAGAGCCATGAGCAAGTACGCGGCAGAAATCCGGAACTTCGCAGCCTTGATCTGCGCCACACTGGCGCTTGGCTTTGCGCTCGCATCGCCCGCACAAGCCGCATACCCTGATCGCCCGATCAAGATCATCTGCACCTACGTCGCAGGTGGCGGCGGCGACCTGATGGTGCGCTTCTATGCCCGCGCGCTGAGCGAACTCATCGGCCAGCCGGTCGTGGTGGAGAACAAGGTCGGCGCCAACGGCCATCTTGGCAATCAGGCGGCGATGGACGCCAAACCCGACGGTTACACGTTCATGATCACCGGCGCATCGGCATGGGTCGGCAATCCGCTGCTGATGAAAGGCGCCGACTACGACCCCAAGACCGCACTCCAGCCAATCACGACATTGAACGAACTCGGGCTTGGCCTTGTGGTCAATCCAAAGCTCGACATTCACTCGGTCGCCGACCTCACCGCCTATATCAAAGCCAAGAACGGCAAGGCGCTATACGGTTCGCAAACCTCGAGCGGCCTTGTCGCCAGCAACATGTATTTGCAGGCGATCAAGGCCGAGGCAACCCGCGTAAACTACAAGAGCGCGGGCGATGCAGCCGCCGACACGACTGCCGGCCTGATCGACTTCTTCTTTCCCGACATCACACTGGCAATGGCTCAGAATGTGCAAGGCCGCGTCCGCATGCTGGCCTCGACGCCGGCGCGCAAGGTGTCGGCAGCGCCGAACCTCAAGACCATGGCCGAAGCCGGCGTGCCGAGTTTCGACTATTCGGTGATCTGGGCAGCCTGGTTTCCCAAGGGCACGCCCGACCCAATCGTCAAGCAGATGTTCACCTGGCTGACCGAAATCGGCAGCAGGCCAGAGACCAGGAAATTCCTGTTCGACGTCGGATCGGACGTACGGCTGTCGAAGTCGCCGGAGGACATGGCGCAGACCATCAGCGCCGAATACGAAAAATGGCGCGGCATCGTCGAGGCGGCGAAGATCCAGAAGGAATAGGCACTTCGATGAATGGAATCGCTATCCGTCCTGAAAATCGCGAACCCGCCGCTATATTTGGTAGTGGGTTAGTTTGAATGCGGTCTATTGACTGACCCGCTACCCTTAAGTCCTCAAGGCACCTTCCGCCGCCAACCAAAACCCTCCCGAAAATCCAGTCTGAAAGCCCTCATCATGAGCGTTCTGTTCTCCCCGCTTGCGCTACGCGGCGTCACGCTTCCCAATCGCATCGTGATCTCGCCGATGTGCCAGTATTCCGCCGTCAACGGCGAAGCCACCGACTGGCACATGATGCATCTCGGCCACCTTGCGATGTCCGGCGCGGCCCTGCTGTGCCTTGAGGCCACGGGCGTCGAACCCGACGGGCGGATTTCACCAACCGATCTTGGCCTCTACAATGATGCCACCGAAGCCGCGCTCAAGCGCGTACTGACCGCGGTCCGCCGCTACTCCGACATCAAGATCGGCGTGCAGCTCGCCCATGCCGGACGCAAGGCCTCGACCCACGCGCCGTGGGAAGGAAGCGGGCAAGTCCCGGCATCGCAAAGCGGCTGGGTGCCTTATGCGCCGTCACCGCTGCCCTACAGCGACAAGGATATCGCTCCCCATGCGCTCGATGGCGCGGGCCTCGCGCGGGTGCGCAACGCCTTTGCGGAATCGGCGAAGCGCGCCGCGCGGCTTGGCATCGACGCCATCGAAATTCATGCGGCACACGGCTACCTGCTGCATCAGTTCCTTTCGCCATTGTCCAACCACCGCACGGATTCATACGGCGGGTCGCTGGAAAACCGGATGCGGTTCCCGCTTGAGGTCTACGACGCGGTGCGCGCGGCTTTCCCGGACGACCGGCCAGTTGGCGTGCGCGTCTCCGCGACCGATTGGGTCGATGGCGGCTGGGATTTGCCGCAGACGATCGCCTTCGTGGCCGAACTGAAGAAGCGCGGCATCGACTGGATCGATGCCTCGTCGGGCGGTCTTTCGTCCGGGCAGAAGATCGCCATTGGCCCCGGCTATCAGGTGCCATTTGCGGACGGCATCAAGCAGGCAACCGGCGCCACCACTATGGCAGTGGGACTGATTACGGAAGCCAGACAGGCAGAGGAAATTCTCGCCAGCGGCAAGGCCGATCTCGTCGCGCTGGCGCGGGGCGTACTCTATGACGCGCGCTGGCCGTGGCACGCGGCGGCAGAACTCGGCGCATCGGTGAATGCTCCACCGCAATATTGGCGGTCGCAACCGTCGCACCTGAAGTCGCTTTTCGCGGACAAAAAGCCTGCGGGGATACACTGACCCGCTTGCTCCCCGCGCGCGGCATTCGTATTGTCGGCGCACGCGGGCGTAGTTCAATGGTAGAACGGCAGCTTCCCAAGCTGCATACGAGGGTTCGATTCCCTTCGCCCGCTCCAACCTGTTAAAGCTTTGTCGTAAGTGGGCAGCGAAGCTGCAAAAACATACTGATTACTTGCCACCACTCCTCCCGTTCCAAAAATGCCGCATCTGATCTGACGCTCGCGCGCTTGACGCGCGCTGCCTCCGCTGGCCTGCTGAGCACAGATAAAGCGGACAGGGAGTAAATGCCATGCGGGTTGAACGCATCTGCAGAACCGTGGCGTGCGTTGCCGCCCTTTCGTGGTTCGTTGTTCCTTCCGCGCAGGCGCAGGCACCTTCAGACTGGGCCGCCATCACCGCTGCCGCAAAGAAGGAAGGCAAGCTCACCGTCTATGGCACGGGTGTTGTCATCAAGGCCGTGATCGGCAAGTTCCAGGCAACCACCGGCATCGCCACACAACTCCTTGAAGGCCGCACCACCGAAATCCGCGAGCGCATCCGCACCGAGCAGACATCGGGCCGCGTCAATGCCGACGTCACCTCGAATGGTGCAGTAACCAGCACCAACATGATGCGCGAAGGCCGTTTCGACGAACACGGGCCCCTTCCCGCACTCGGCAAGATCGTTGCGCCGTTCAAGGACGACGGCACGCTGGTGCCCTTTACGGCGAACGTGCTGGCGCTGGTCGTCAATTCCAATCTCGTCAAGCCCGAGGACGACCCCAAGAGCTGGAACGATCTCAACGATCCCAAATGGAAGGGCAAGGCGCTGCTCGATGAGCCGCGTGTCGGCGGCGTCGGCTATGTGTTCTTCGCAGTGACCTACGAGAAACTCGGCCGCGCCTACCAGGAAGCATTCGCGGCGCAGAAGCCGGTGATTGTGCCGGACGCTCCGCTCGCCAACCGCCGCGTCGCGCAGGGCGAATTTCCGCTCTATGTGGGCTTCAGCTTTCAGGACTGGCGCGGGCTGAAAGGCCTGCCGTTGCGCGTGGTCATTCCGCAAGAAGGCGCGCTCTACTCGACGTTGAACGCCAGCATCGTCAAGGGCGCGCCACACCCCAACGCGGCCAGGCTGTTTCTCAATTTCCTGCTCGAGGAAGAAGCCCAGCGTGCCATCACGAGTCTTGGTTCGCTTGGCACGACCGGCGTCGTTGCGCCGGACGCGCCGCCGGACGTGCAGGCGTTGCTGCGCGCGAAGCTGTGGGGATCGAGCAACCCCGACGACCAGACGCGCATGAACGCGCTGGCAGCCGAGATTTACAAGTAGGTCCTAGCGCATGAACGTGCCGGCGCCTGCGTAAAGCACCAGCGCCGAGGCCAGCACCATTACAACAATCGTCAAACCGGCACCGGCCTGACGGCCAAACGACAGCGTCGGCGTGGTCGCAAGGCCCCATGCGCTCAAGAGCCGCCCCAGCACCAGCACGGCGCCGAGCGCGTGAACGAACATTTGCCGGTAAGCGAAGGCTTCTACCAGTCCGATCAGGATGATCGCCAGCGGCGCCTGTTCAGTGAAATTGCAGTGCGCGCGGATTGCCTGCATCAGCGAGGCATCGCCGCCGTCGCCATACAGCACCCGGGTGCGCGTACGGTTGAGGATCACGTTGACGGTCAGGATGGCGGCGAGCAGGCCGAGAACGGCGGCGTAAATCGCGGTCGTAAGTGGAAATGTCATGACAACTCCCCATGCTTTTCCCGGTCAAAGGCGCCGGTACACCCAGTCGAACGGAGAACCGCGAAATCGACAGGCGGGGACAGGTTTTCAAAAAATTATTTCAGCTCAATTCCGCCAGCCGACGCTCCAGAAAACGCCGTTCCGGCTCAAGCGTAACGAGGACAAGCGCCGCGCGATAGGCCACGGCAGCCTCCGCCTTGCGGTCCAGCCGGCGCAGCAGGTCCGCCCGCAACGCCGGCAGCAGATGATAACCCGCCAGTTCGCCGCGCGCCGTAAGCGATTCCACCAGCCTTAGCGCCGCCTCCGGCCCATCGACCATCGAAACCGCCGCCGCGTGATTGAGTTCGACCACCGGCGAGGGATGAATGCGCAGCAACACCTGATAGAGACCTGCGATCTGCGACCAGTCCGTGTCCTCATAGTGTTGCGCACGCATGTGCAGCGCGGCAATCGCCGCCTGTACCGCATAGGAGCTTGGCCGCCCCGGCGCGCGCAAGACCGCATCGACCCGCGCCAGGCCATCGGCGATCTGCGCCTTGTCCCAGCGTGAACGGTCTTGTTGCTCAAGGAGGATAATGCCGCCATCCGGCAGCGCGCGCGTATCCCGCCGTGCGTCATGCAACAGCATCAGCGCCAGCAGCGCATTGATCTCGGGCCGCGCCGGCATCAAGGCAACCAGCAGGCGCGCGAGGCGGATTGCCTCTTTGCACAGCGCGCCACGCACGAGTTCACTGCCAGCCGTCGCCGCATAGCCTTCGGTGAAAATGAGATAAACCACCGACAACACACCCTCAAGCCGCTCGGCCAGCACATCCCGCGACGGCACCGCATAGGGAATGCCGGCGTCGCGGATTTTCGATTTGGCGCGCACCAGCCGCTGCGCCATGGTCTTTTCCGGCACAATGAAAGCGCGCGAGATTTCCTGCGTGGTCAGGCCGCAGATCGTACGCAAGGTCAGCGCGATCTGCGCCTCGCGCGCCAGCGCCGGATGGCAGCAGGTAAAGATCAGCCGGAGGATATCATCTTCCACACCGGCATCTTCCGCAGCATCACCGGGGAAAACCTGCGCCGCCTGCTCCGACGCAACCTCGATTTCCAGCTGCTGCTGCCTGGCCCTGAACGACACCTGCCGACGCACGCGATCAATCGCCTTGTGCCGCCCGACATTGACGAGCCAGGCGCGCGGATTATGCGGCACGCCCTCGCCCGGCCACTGCACCGCCGCGGCCACGAACGCGTCTTGCATGGCGTCTTCGGCAAGTTCGAAATCGCCGACAAGCCGGATCAAAGTGGCAAGCACCCGGCCACCTTCGTCGCGAAACACACGTTCGACCGGGTTCGCCACTTTGATCGACTTGCTGTTGGGTTCGCAGGAGTACCGTTACTTGTAGACCAGCACCGGCCTCACTTCGATCGAGCCGATGCGCGCCGATGGAATGCGTGCGGCAATCGCCGTCGCCTCATCGAGATCCTTGGCGTCCACCAGGTAGTAGCCGATCAGCGCCTCGCGGGTTTCCGCGAACGGGCCATCGGTCACGACCGGCTTGCCGTCGCGCACGCGCACCGTCGTCGCGGCGGATGTTCCCTGCAAGGCATCGCCCGCCTTGAACTGGCCGCCCTGGATAATGCTTTGTGTAAAAACACCGTATTCCTGAAACATCTTTTCGCGATCTGCCCCGGTCGGGGATTGCGCTTCATTCTGATAGATCAGCAACAAATACTGCATGACTGGTTCCTCTCGCTGTCCGGCACCTTGCCGTCACCCTTCAGTCGAAGGGCGGGCCCTGAAATCGACAGGCCCGGCCAAAAAATTTGACCGGGCCTGATGGTACCTCATTTGCGGCGCTCGCCGCCTGTCCGCACAATCAATTCATCCTGGGAATGGCGGCATCGGCCACGACCTTCGCCCACTTTTTCTGCTCGGCTGGAATGAACTGCGCGAACTCTTCCACCGTGCCGGTCCGGGGCTGGATGCCGGTGGCAAAGACCTTCTCGGCGATTTCCGGCCGCTTGATGTAGTCGGAAATGACCTTGTTGAGCGTATCGACAATCGGCTTGGGCGTACCCTTCTTGGCGATGACGCCGAACCAGCCCTCGCCCGCGTAGCCCGGCAGGCCGGCCTCCGCAATGGTCGGAAGGTTCGGCATCGAC
Organism: Hyphomicrobiaceae bacterium; assembly: GCA_947472885.1. GTDB lineage: Bacteria > Pseudomonadota > Alphaproteobacteria > Rhizobiales > Xanthobacteraceae > CANJBX01. Next base: position 3,182 of record CANJBX010000016.1, on the reverse strand, counting down.
TTGGCGCGCGCCGGTGAGGTGATGCCGAAGGCGCGGATCTTGCCCTCTTCGATGAGTTGCTGCGCCGGCGTCAGGTCCACGATCATCATCGGAATATTTCCGGTGAGTACGTCGGTGAGTGCCGGCACGCTGCCGCGATAGGCGACGTGGGTCATCTTGGCGCCGATCATGGAGAGAAACATTTCCATGAACAGATGATGCGGCGTGCCGGCGCCCGACGAGCCGAAGCTCAGCGAACCCGGCGGCTGCGACTTGATATAGGCAATCAGTTCGGGAAGCGTCTTGGCTGGCACCGCGGGATTGGCCAGCAATACGAAATAGGCCGAGCCGACCAGCGCGACCGGCGCGAAATCGTCCGGGCTATAGGACAGCTTGTTGTAAAGCGCCGGGTTCATCGCAAGCGTCGTGCTAGAACCCATCATGAGCGTGTAACCATCCGCCGGCGCATTCACGACTGCCGACGCTGCAATCTGTGTCGCGGCGCCAGCCTTGTTCTCGATCACGAAAGTTTGCTTGAGCTTGTCGCGCAGCTCATCGGCCAGCATGCGCGAGTAGACGTCAGTGCCGCCACCGGGGGCGTAAGGCACAAGAAACGTCACCGGACGTTCGGGATAGGCCTGCGCCAAAGCGGGATTTGTGAAAGGTGCGGCTGCGAACAGGCCGAAAAGGAGCCCTGTACCGATGCGGAATATAGCCCTGCGGCCTGTCGGCATTTCATTCTCCCGATCGATTATTGTTATGCGCTTCTGAAATAAGCCATCACACTGTAGTATAAATTTGATGGTCCGCCAGACTACGCGCCAGTTGTAGCGGGCTTGAATCGGTCTTATCTGGAAGGTGCGGGACAACGTAGCCCTCAAACCGACCGCAAAACACCTGTTGTACCGACATGACCACGACGCTTTCACAGCAACCCTCACCGGCGCAGGGCGACACCAGCCAGCGCACGCGGATGATTGTTGCGGCGGTCGTCGGCATTCTGCTGGCGGGCACCGCAGCCATGTGGGTGCATTTCGGCACGGCGGTCTTCTACGAGATGATCGTCGCCGGAATCGCCACCTGCCTGTAAAACCCGCCTGCATGCACCGGAAACCGCAGCGATGAATCAACGAACAATGCGTATGCTGCTGGTGCTCGCCGCGTTCCTTGGCGGGCTCGTGCTGTGCCTCGGCAGCATCCTGTGGTTCACCGGCCGCGGCGGCGCGCCGGTCGTGGCCACACAAAGCACGGTCGGCGGGCCATTCAGTCTCATCGACCAGAACGGCAAGCCGATCAGCAACGAAACTTTCCGCGGCAAGCCGTTCCTGGTGTTCTTTGGCTTCACCCATTGCCCGGACGTTTGCCCGACGACGCTGTTTGAAGTCTCCGAAGTGATGCGGCGTCTCGGCCCCGACGCCGACAAGACCGCCGCCCTGTTCGTCACGGTCGATCCCGAGCGCGATACGCCGGAAAAGATGAAAGAATACCTGTCGAGCTTCGATCCGCACCTTTCGGCAGCGACCGGCAATCCCGAGGCGCTCACGGCGGTCGCGAAGGCCTATCGCGTCTATTACAAAAAAATCCCGACCGAAGGTGGCGACTACACGATGGACCACACCGCCATCGTTTACCTGATGGACAAGAACGGCCAGTTCGTCACGCCGTTCAACCTGCGGCGCAAGCCGGAAGAATCCGCGGCGGATTTGAAAAAGTATTTCTAGCGCTGGTACTTCTCCGCCTGCCGCGACGTGCGCGCCAGACCGTGTTCGGTCTTTTCCCAGCGATAGGGATCGCGCAACAGCTGAATCAGCCCGCGCCACGCCGCGAGCGACAACAATCCCCATAGTATCGGCATCAGCACCAGTATCGACGCGTGGCGCAGCAGGTTACGCCGCGCAAGACCGAGGAGCGCCAGCACGATGGACGCCAGATAGCCTGCGATGAATGTCGTGCTGTGTAGCGTCGCAAGCACCGTTTGCACCAGTTGATGCTGCGCACTATCCGGCGCGGCGTTCACGATATTGTAGATCAACGCACACGCAAAAAGCGGATGCACCAGGGCCGTCAGTACCGTGCCGCCGACCACAAGCTGGAATACCATGAAGCCGTTAAAACCCAGCTGCCGGTAGGCTTCGCGGGGCGCGCGCATGTGCACGACCCATGTTTGTATCCAGCCTTTGTATATCTGTTCGCGCATGATCGCAGTCGTTCACCGGCGAGCAGTTTGTGTTGGATAATCTAGCACTTACATATCGTCGTGGATCGGTGCCGTTCGCGGATTGCCGCGAATGTTGTTGCGATGGTGTTGCGACAACAGAGGAAAGACAACGCGATGTCAGGTGGTTCAGGAGCGACGAAGGATGCAAGGCTTCTCACTGCACGCGCAATCGAGGCGCTACAGAATGCGGGAGCGCCTTATCGGGTGCCCGACACTCGAAGCAAAGGTCTTGCAATCCGTGTGGCCGCCAATGGCGGTAAAACATGGGATTTGGCCTATCGAATAAAGGGGGGTTCTCAAACCAGACGCCTCTCCTTAGGTTCCGTAACTGACGTCACGCTCGATCAGGCACGGCACCGGGCAACTCAACTGACGTCCGCAGCGCGACTTGGGCGCGACCTGATAGCCGAAGAAAAGGAAATCGAAGACCGGAAGCGTGACCGCATGTCAGTTGAGCAACTGGTCTCGCTTTATGTGAAACGTCGCGTAATAGGCCGTCTGCGTACGGCAAAAGAAACAGAGAGCCGGTTGAAGCGCGCGCTAAATTCAAAGCTGAGTAAGCCTGCCGACGAGCTAAGGCGACGGGAGGTCCGGGAACTTTTGGACGCCGTGGCAGAACAAGGCTTGATGCGAGAAGCCGAACGACGACGGCAAGTAGTGGGGACGATGTTTCGATGGGCCGTCAGCCAAGACATCATCGAGACGGACCCAACCCAAGGTCTCCTTACATACGGCACAGGAGCGTCGAGGGACCGTATCTTGTCTGATGATGAGATAAGGCACTTGTGGGTTGCGCTAGACGATCTGGCATTTCCAGACGGTCATGCGGACGTCATTCGCTTAGAGCCTGTCCGGAGAAAACTTGAATCTCTTGAATCGTTTATGATTCAAGGGAGGCGGTCCGATTCTTTTGGAGATCGCCGATGTGGACGAAGGAAAATCGCGGGCGCTATGACCGAAGCAAACTTCGCTATCCCAGCGACGT
>CANJBX010000015.1 GCA_947472885.1 Hyphomicrobiaceae bacterium | reverse complement strand
TGACCCACATCCATTCCCGTCTTTTTATGATTCTTGAGCAGATCTTGGCCCAGGGGGCGCCGGTTCCTTTGGATGTCGAAGTTCCCAATAGCACCCTGATTTCAGTAGAAATCTGAGCCCCCGATCGGTTTTTTCAACATCCTGCTAAGCGGCCTGCTTAACCAAGAATTACCCAGCTCCAGGCGACCGATGAGAAACACCTCGCGCAGAAATGCGTGGGGTGTTTTCTTTTACGGCCCGGGGTCGGGGAGGTGTGCTTTCCGGTCGTGGCTTCCGGTTTCGCGTCTGCCGTCAGTTTCTTCCACCCGGCCATTAGCCCCTCGTAAACCTTGTTCAACACGGACAACCTCCACTTGAACAATCGTCAACCACCTCGGTTGTAGCCTTGCATCAAGCCGGGGGGATAACCGCGGATGTGGCGGAAGAAATCGCGAGTTGAATGGTTGATCGCAGTCAGCGTGGTCGTCACGCTGGGCTTCTGCGCCATTTGCGCGACGATCCTCTGGGAAGTGCGCCGCGGCGTTTCCGATCGCGCGATCCAGTCCACCGCCAACCTCATTGCGGCGCTGAAATCCGATATCGAGCGTAACGTCGAACTCTACGATCTTTCGCTGCAGGCGGTTTCCGATGGCATGAATCTGCCGCAGATCAGCGTGCTGTCTCCCGAAATCCGGCAGATGCTGCTGTTCGACCGCGCGGCGACCGCGAAGTTTCTCGGGTCGATCAGCGTACTCGATCCGACCGGCAAGGTGATTCTCGATTCAAGCACACTGCGGCCGCAGCCCGCCGTGTTTGCGGATCAGGAATATTTCACGGTACATCGGGACAATCCGAAAGCCGGCCTGTTCATGAAGGGGCCGATGACCGATGCGCTTGGCGAGAATGTTATTTCGATCAGCCGTCGTATCACACGCGCCGACGGTTCGTTTGGTGGCGTGGTGCTGGGCACGTTGCGGCTGGCGTATTTCCAGAATCTTTTTACGAAAAATGTCGCTTGGACCGCAGAGCGTGTTGACGCTGATGCAGGTCGATGGCCGCGTCCTGATGCGCTCGCCCTATCGCGAAGACTACATCGGACGCAACATCTCGAACTCCGATGTATTCAAGAAGGTTTCGGCGGAACAATCCGGTTCCTATGAAGGCACCGCGACGCTCGACGGCGCCAATCGGATCTATGCGTTCAGCCGGATCGGCGCGCTGCCGCTTATTATGACGGTGGGGTTGGCGCGCCGACGAGGTCTATGCCGGCTGGCGCCGGGAAGCCTTCTTCATCGGTCTGATGATGATCGTGCTGTGCGCCGTCACCATTGCACTCGGCTCCGTGCTGACGCGTGAACTGGCGCTGCGTGAAGCGGCCGAGCAACGGCTCGCGCGTCTTGCCGGCACCGACGCGCTGACTGAATTGCCGAACCGCCGCAGCTTCGACGAAACCATCGGCCGGGAATGGGCGCGCGCGCAGGGCGATAAGACATCGCTGTCGCTGCTGATGATCGACGCCGATCTGTTCAAGACCTACAACGATATCAACGGCCACCAGGCTGGCGATGCGCTTCTGCTGGCGCTGGCCGTGTGTATCGGCGCAACACCGAAGCGTCCGGCCGATCTTGCGGCGCGCTACGGCGGCGAGGAATTTGCGATCCTGTTGCCGGATACGTCGCTGAGCGGCGCACGCGACCTGGCCGAGCAAATTCATGCGCAGATCGCAAAACTCGACTTCCAGCATCCGACTTCGCCGACTGGAAAGCCGACGGTGAGCATCGGTGCGGCGAGCTTCGTGCCGCAACAGAGCATAACCTAATTGTGAACTCGTCAAGTCGGCGGACGCGGCGCTGTATGAAGCCAAGAAGAACGGCCGCAATCGCACCGAAGTTGCCGATGGCCATGCGGCCGGCAAGCAGGCGTTCAATCCGCAGAGCCTGCATATCGCGTAAGCGCAGCTTTCTGCTGGCGGGTCCTGCGCTGGATCGCCCTACCTGGACTTCAGCGTTTCAATTTCAGTACCTGAATAGCTCTTGCCATCGCACTTGATGAAATGACGTGGCTTCTCGTCGGCGCTAAGGCGGTCGTACTGGGCGAGGACTTCCAAGAGCTTGCCGGTGCCAACGAAACGCGCGCCGGGGTTGTTATAGAGTTCTGCCTTGCGATCCATTTTCTTGTTCCTTGATGTATAGGCTATCTGATGGGCGCATTCCTTACGCCGAAACGACGAAAGATGCCCGCATTATTTCCCGCTATTTCGTGGTGTCCTGATGCCAACCCACTGTCGCATCGGCAACTGAATCCGTCGATGCGAAGTAGGGCTTGATATCGACGAGTGGTGTGCCGTCGAGGCAATCGAGCCCGATAACCGTCAGCCTGGTGCCTTCCACTTTCACGAGTTTCACCACGCTTGCCGCGATCGGATTGGGCCGCACCGGCGAGCGCAACGCAAAGGTGCCGCGCTGCGTTGCGCAGTGTCTCGGCGATTGCAGCACGAGATCGCGCCGCGCCTTGTCCATCCAGTAGAGGATAAGGAGGTGCGATGAACGCTCGACATCCTTCAGTCCGTCGGCGTAGCGCGTGTCGAGTTCGATGGTGCATTCCACTTCCGACTCGCGGCCGTTCTTCGGACACTCGGAACGCGAACTCCATGGCGTGCGGATGCGGCCGATGAAATACACGCCGGCGTCGAAATTTTCAGGCAACGGGATGGCGACCTCGCCATCGCGGAGGGATTCGTCGTCGGCAGCCATGGTCTGACCTGGAAATCAGCGCGGTGCGCGCGCCTCCTTATTCCGTTTTTCAAAATTCGCAGAAATATGCCGCGCAGTCCCTTAGCCGTTCCGCGCAAGCGTGGAACAAGTCTGGCCGAGGGTCTATTCCGCGCTGACAAGACCACCAGAATCGCCAAACTTGCCCAGACATAAAGATATCTTTATATCCCAGCCATGTCTGGAACGCCTGCCGGATTCGTCGAACTCAGCACCGCGCTCAAGGCCGCGGGCGAGGAAACACGCCTGCGCATCCTCGCGCTGCTGGCCGAAGCCGAGCTGACGGTGTCCGATCTGACCGAAATCCTGCGCCAGTCGCAGCCACGAATATCGCGTCATCTCAAGCTGTTGGTGGAAGCAGGACTGGTGCTGCGGTTTCGCGAAGGCGCGTGGGCGTTCTTTCGTCTGGGCGAGCAAAGCGCCGCCGCTGAGCTTGCGAAAAGCCTCGCGGCGAAGCTCGATCCGGACGATCCGGTTGTCGCGCGCGACCGCGAACGGCTTGCCGAAATCCGCGCGCAACGCGCCGCCGCCGCGCAATCCTACTTTGCGAAACACGCCGCCGAATGGGACCGCATTCGCCGCCTGCATGTATCTGATGAAGCAGTCGAAAACGCGGTGGTTGCCGCGCTTGCGGAGCGTCCGTTCCGCTCGCTGCTCGATGTCGGCACCGGCACCGGGCGCATGCTGGAATTGCTCGGGGCAAATCTCGAACGCGGCCTCGGCATCGACTTCTCGCTCGACATGCTGGCGCTGGCGCGCGCGCGGCTTGATCGTGCGGGCCTGAAACATTGCAGCGTCCGGCAAGGCGATATCTACGATCTCAAGCTGCCGCGCGACAGTTTCGATGTCGTGATTGTGCATCAGGTGTTGCATTACCTCGACGATGGTGCCCGCGCGGTACGTGAAGCGGCGCGCGTGCTGCGCCCGCAGGGCCGTCTGCTGGTGGTGGATTTCGCGCCGCACGACCTGGAATTCCTGCGCGACGAGCAGGCGCATCTGCGTCTCGGATTTTCCGCGGAGTCCGTCACGCAATGGCTGGAGCAGGCTGGCCTCGATCTGCTCGGCCATCGCAACCTGCCGCCCGAACCTGGCTCTGACGGCAAGATCGCGGTGTCGCTGTGGCTTGGCCGCGATCCGCGCGTCGCCGCCGCTGGCGATGCACGCGACGTCGCCTGAAACAAATCAATTCAGATCTCGCATAAAAAAACACCGGGGAGGCATCCCTCTCCGGTGTTGATGACGAATGTTGTTGCTCGAAGAACAGCGCGCGTTCGACGTAACTAGAACGCACCCAGTATTACGGCGCCGATGAACGTAAATGCAACGCATACAGCGAAGACATTCAGCTTCACAGCTAGGTCCACGAGTGCCTCCTCATGCTAACCTGGTCGGAGCATACCAGAGTTTCTCGCCAGCTCCGAAGCAAACAACGGCGATGGCGGAATCCGGTTCCGTGAATGGCGAAAGAAAAGTTGCTGAAGTAAGCGGTATCTCCATGAATTTTATCGGATTTCGCGCGATTATTTCGCGGCGTGATGGAACCCGTATTTTGCTTATGACCCAGGCTTTATCCACAGCGCCGGTGTCTTGCTACTAAACGCTGGACGCCGTTTCGATTCAGCGCTGGCCGTTATTTTGCAATTGCGGTTTCGACGAAGTTTGCAGCTTCGAGTGCTTCGTGGTCGCGGCCAAAACGCCCGACGATCTGCACGCCGAGCGGCAAACCCTCGTTGTCGGAAATGCCGGCGACATTCACGCACGGCGACCCGAGCAGCGTCCACAGCCGGTTGAATTTTGCGTCACCCGTTGACGCAAGTCCCTTGGGTGCGGCGCTTGGCGCCGACGGTGTCAGGATCACGTCGAACTCCGCCATCACGTCGATATAGGCTTTGCGTGCGCGCTTCGTGATCCGCCGGGCGTCGTCATATTCATTCGCCGTGATCGCGCTCGCATTGTCGAGCAACGCGCGCAGCAGCTTCGGCAGCTGATCGCGATGGCGGTCGTATTCCGACGCAAGCGCGCGTGCAGCTTCATAGTTCTGCAACACCGGATGAATGCGGAAGGCATCTTCGAGGATCGTCGGCAGCGTGATCTCGCGCACGTTTGCACCAGCCTTTTCGGCGGCGCGTGCTGCGGTCTCAACGGCGCCTTGCATGACTGGGCTGGCTTCGGACCAGATGTGGGTGCGAACGAGTGCGATGCGCGGCGCGGAAGGCGGCGTGCGGTCGATGCGAAGATCGCGTCCGGTGATGCTTGCCGCGGCAAACGCGGCGTCAGCGACGCTGGCGGCGAAAATGCCGGCAGTATCGAGCGACCATGAAAAACATTTCACGCCGACCATCGGCAGCAAGCGATACGACGGCTTGAATCCGGTGATGCCGCAATAGGAAGCAGGGCGGATCACCGAGCCGCCGGTTTGTGTGCCGATGGCGACAGGCAACATGCCTGCGGCAATGGCGGCGGCCGAGCCTGACGACGAGCCGCCCGGCGTGTGCGCGAGATTATGAGGATTGCGCGTATGTGCCGGATCGAGAAAAGCCATCTCGGTCGAGACGGTCTTGCCGAGTATGACGGCGCCGGCGCGTCTTGCCATTGCGACAAGCGCCGCATCGCTGCGCGGGCGGTGCCCGGCATAAATCGACGAGCCGTAGGCGGTGGGGAAATCCACGGTATCGAAAATATCCTTGAATCCGACCGGCACGCCGCGCAGCGGCAAAGACTTCAGCCTGGCTTCGTCCGAACTGGCGTTGGCCTTTGCAGCATCTAGATCGAGGATCACGAACGCACCGACTTCGGCCTCGCGCGCGGCAATTGCCTGTGCGCACAGATCCACCGCGCCGGCGGGCGTCAGGCTTCCGGCTTCGATCCGGCGGGCAAGGTCGAGCGCCGAGAGCATCAGGGGGTTCCGCCGAGCGAGGCGACGATGCGCTCGGTCGCGCGCCGCGCCAGCGGCATGACCAGATAGGCCGTCGCTGCCGCAATCGGCCAGGCGATGGCATAGGCTTTCAGCCAGCGGACGATAAAGTCGTGCGGGAACCCGAGGTTGAGGAACGTGACGAGCAGCGTCACCATCAACGCCATGGCGCCGGACATCAGCAGCGCCAGAATAACCCGCGATTTTTGGTCCATTTGCCCCTCCCAGCGCCGGCGATGTGAACCGAAAGGCGGTTTGCAATCAAGCCTTAACCACGATTTTGCGCGCCGCAAATCCGCCCCACAACATTGAAGAGCCGTTAACGCACTCGCTCGCATTTTGGCAGAATGCGTGTAGCCGGTGGCGTTATCGTTGTGTGCGGGTTGTTCGGCGTCCTCGCCGGCTGCAACCCGACGATGTTCGAGTCACGCGCGCCGTGGCGTCATGAGGCTGAGGAAAAGTGTCTCGCGCAAGGCGCGGTGAAGGAAAGTCCGTCCGTCGCTTTGCTCAAGCCGATCCAGGGGCCGGGCATGTGCGGCGCGGATTTCCCGCTCAAGGTCGGTGTGCTTGGCGAAAGCGCGATCCAGACCGCGTCACTCGGTTATGCCGATGATTTGCGTCCGCCAGGTTCGGTGCCGCAGGGTTCGCAGTTCCCGCCGGCGAATTCCTATCCACGTCCGCCATCCGGTGTTTCTTCGTCTCCGCTGCCGCCGCAGCAGGGCTATGCCGCGCCTTCCTATTCCTCGCAGGGCTATACGCCGCCGCAGCCGATGACGCGCGGCAGCTACGATGCGCCAGCGCCACGCCCGCAGACTTCCTACGCGCTGCCGCCCTCCGGCCAGCAAGGTCCTGGTCAGCCGCCGCTGTCGCTCGATGCGCAGGCACGCGGAATGCAGGGCGGGCAGAACACGCCGGACTATTACCTGTCGAATGAATCGATGTCGCGCGACACCTATGCGCCGAACGAGCGTTACGACGCGCAGCCCGAGACCTATTCGCGCGCGCCGGTTCAACGCGAATCCTACCCGCCACAGCAGCAGCCTTATGGCCAGAACCGCGGCTATCCGGCCGAACGCGAGCGGGAGCGCGCCGATGCGCCTTACACCACCATGCCAACGCAATCGCCGCGTCTGTCGCCGAGCCGCATTCCGCTCGGGCCTTCGCGTGCGCCGGTGGCGACAACGGCAGCGATAACGCCAGCGGCGACGCTCGCGTGCCCCATTGTGTCCGCGCTTGATCGCTGGATTATCGACGCGGTGCAGCCTGCGGCGCAGCGCTGGTTCAATCAGCCGGTTGTCGAGATCAAGCAGATTTCGGCTTACTCATGCCGCGGCATGAACGGTCAGGCTGGTGCGCATATTTCCGAACACGCTTTCGGCAACGCGCTCGACATTTCGGCATTCGTGCTGAGCGACGGCAAGAAGATAACGATCAAGGAAGGCTGGAAAGGCTCGGCGGAAGAGCAGGGCTTCCTGCATGACATACAGCTTGCTGCCTGCGAGCAATTCACGACGGTGCTGGCGCCGGGTTCGAACGTTTATCATTACGATCACATCCACGTCGATCTGATGCGGCGCGCCAGCGGCCGGCGCATCTGTCAGCCGCGCGCTATTCCCGGCGAGGAAGTCGCGGCACGCGTGCGCGGCAAGAATGGCCCGATGTTTGCTGAGCGCCAGGAGTGGCGGCCATCAGCTGCAGCAAGTGCCGAACGCGAGCGCGGTCCACGCGAGCAGCAGATCATCGAACGCGACAACGATCCGTTTGCCTGGCGCGGTCCCAACAAGGGTGGGCGCGAAACAACAGGCTCGATCGCCGACAAGTCGAAGAATTCGCTGCGCCAGATCATCGACGACGAGTATTTCCTCGGCGACGAGGGCGATGAGCATGTGACGGAGCCGCCGCAGATTGCTGCGCCGGAAACGACCGCCCCGCGCCTGTCGCTGCCGCGCGTCATGGCGCCCATGAACGTGGACATCAACCGGCCGCAGTAATTCTTATTTCGCCGCCAAGACCATGGTGCTCAAGCAGATGAGCCTGATGGCGCACCCGCAGGGCACGGTTAAGGCGTTTGGCGACGTGTTCCCGCCGCTGGCGGTACTGTTTATCGTCTTTGCCGCGCTGGTACTGGTCATGCGCCATCCGCCGGAACAGGCGCAGCCGATTTCGGACCCTTAAATTGCGTCTAAAGCAGGCTTTCTGGTCCACACACGCTTAAAAGATGTGCGACACCAGCGCCCCTTCCAAACCACCCTCTGAAACATGATATTCATCGACCAGTTCTAAGACGGTTGCAGGAACAGCCGTTTAGAAGGCCCCGATCCGGGGCGTCCGGGAGGTTACATCGATGCGGTATAGCCGTATTATTTCAATGGTTTGCGCTGCCAGCTTTGCGGTTGCCCTGATAGTGGCGACGGCGGCAGACGCGCGAGTCGGCAATAACGGATCCAGCGGTAGCCGCGGTTCGCGCACGTCTTCCGCTCCTGCGGCGACGACGACGGCGCCATCGGCAGCACAGCCGATGCAGCGCACGGTGACGCAGCCGGCTCAAGCGGGCGCGGCAACGGCTGGCAGCGCCGCAACTGCGGGCGGCGGCTTCTTCAGCCGTCCGGGCGGTATGTTTGGTGGCGGAATGCTGGGCGGCCTCGCGGCCGGCTTCATTGGCGCCGGCCTCTTCGGCATGCTGTTCGGCCATGGCCTTATGGGTGGCATGGGCGGCTTCGCCTCGATCCTCGGTCTGCTGCTCCAGATCGGCCTCGTCATCATCGTGGCGCGTCTTGCCTTCGTATGGTGGCAGCGCCGCAACCAGCAGACTCCGGCTTTTGCAACGCCGAATTCGCAACCGGACCCGCAAGGCCGTCCGATGCTGCGCGAAATGTTTGGCAACGGATCGGGCGGCGGTGCCGCACCGAATGGCGGCGGCGCTTCATCCGAACCGTCCGATGCCATCGGCATCACGCCGGCGGACTATGATGCGTTCGAGCATTTGCTGACCGAGTTGCAGGCTGCTTACAGCAGCGAAGACATCGGCACGCTGCGCCGCCTCGCGACGCCGGAAATGGTGTCGTACTTCTCCGAGGATCTCGCCGAGAACGCGAGCCGCGGCGTCGTCAACAAGGTCACCGATGTGAAACTCGCGCAGGGCGATCTTTCCGAAGCCTGGCGTGAAGGCAACGCCGAATACGCCACGGTGGCGATGCGCATTTCGCTCGTCGATCAGACGATCGAGCGTGCCAGCGGCAAGGTTGTCGAAGGCAGTTCGAAGCCGCAGGAAGTGGTCGAGGTCTGGACCTTCATGCGCGCGCGTGGCGGCAACTGGATGCTCGCAGCAATCCAGCAGTCGTAATCGCTGTCTGCAAGAATCGAATGGCGCGGGGCTCAGGCTCCGCGCCATTTTTCTTTTGTGAGACGGGATGAATGACGTCAGCCGCAGCGTCGCAGCAAGGTCGTGCCGCCGGTCTTGTCGAGCTTCAGTTCAATGTGGTCGGGATCAACGATACGCAGGCTGTAATACACGCGGCCGCGCATCATGCCGGTGAAGAATTCATCGGCGACGGCTGAGGTCGCAGGTCCCGAAGGCCGCACCGAGACGTTCTTGTATTCCGGCACACCCGAACCCGTGTCGTAACGCAGGTTGCCTTCAAAGCGCATGTTGCGCTTGCCACAGCTTTTCGCCGGGCCTTTTTCGGATGCGTTTTCGTAGGTCCATGAGCCGCTGACGGGATAGGTCGCAGCCCGCGCGGCTGCGCTGCCGCAAGCCGTTGCGGCGAGGAGTGCAAGCGTGGTGCACAGGCGAATCTTCATGACATAATGTTAATCGCTTGCGGGCGGGATGCGAGGCGTTTGCAGCGCCAAAAGCCGCAACAGCGTTAATCCCCGGTTCTGCCATTGATGGGATTTTTACGCGGATCACCGTACCCGCCCGCGGTCGGGGATTGGATAATGACGGCTTCGGCGGCGTCGATCACGGTGGCGTCGCAGCCTTGCAGTTTTTCAACATGGCCGTCCTTGCGGCGCACGGAATTTTCGCCAACCTGACCGGCTTCGCCGCCGGCAAGTCCGAAGGGCCGCACGCGGCGGTGTCCTGACAATATGGTGCAGTCCATTTTTTCAAGGAAGCGGATGGTGCGGCGGATGCCATCACCGGCATTCCATTCGCCGCGCCCACCGGAGCCTTTGCGGATATGGAAATCCTCCAGCACCACCGGATAGCGGAATTCCAGAATTTCCGGGTCGGTGAGGCGCGTGTTGGTCATGTGCGTATGCACGGCGTCGGTGCCGGGGAAGCCCGATCCTGCGGGCGAGCCGGAACAGATCGTTTCGTAATACTGATATTTGGCGTTGCCGAAGTTGAGATTATTCATGGTGCCTTGTGCGGCGGCGAGTGCGCCCAGCGCGCCGAACAGGCAGTTCGTTACGGCTTGCGATGTCTCGACATTACCCGCGACGACGGCTGCTGGATATTCCGGCGACAGCATCGACTTTTCCGGGATCACGATATTGATCGGCCGCAAGCAGCCGGCATTAATGGGGATGTCGTCGTCCACCATCATGCGGAAGACATAAAGCACGGCGGCGCGCGTCACCGGCTCCGGCGCGTTGAAGTTGGTCGGCTGTTGCGGCGACGTGCCGGTGAAATCGACAGTTGCCTCGCGCTTTGTCTTGTCCACAGTGATCTTCACCTTGATCACGGTGCCCTGATCCATCTCGTAGGAAAACGCCGAGTCGTGCAGGCGGTCGATCACGCGGCGCACGCTCTCGGCGGCGTTGTCCTGAACGTGCTGCATGTAGGCTTTCACGACCGGCAGGGTGAATTGCGCCACCATCTTGCGCAGTTCCTGCGTGCCTTTCTCGTTGGCCGCGATCTGCGCCTTGAGGTCGTTGATGTTCTGGGACGCATTGCGCGCCGGATATTTTCCGCCTGTTAGCAGCGCATCGAGTTCGCGCTCCCGGAAACGACCACGGTCGAGCAACTTGAAGTTGTCGATATAGATGCCTTCCTGCTCGATGTTCGTGGCGTTCGGCGACATCGATCCCGGCGAGATGCCGCCGACGTCGGCGTGGTGGCCGCGCGAGGCAACCCAGAACAGGATGTTCTGCTGCGCATCGTCGAACACCGGCGTGCATACCGTGATGTCCGGCAGATGTGTGCCGCCGTTGTAGGGGGCGTTGATCGCGAACACGTCGCCCGGCGCTACGTTACCCTTGTTGTCGCGGATGACGGTCTCGACCGAACGGTCCATCGAGCCAAGGTGCACCGGCATGTGGGGCGCGTTGGCGACCAAGGTGCCGTCGGCGGAAAACACTGCGCAGGAGAAGTCCAGCCGCTCCTTGATATTGACCGAATAGGCGGTGTTCTGCAGCGATACGCCCATCTGTTCGGCAATCGACATGAACAGGTTATTGAATATTTCCAGCATGACCGGATCGGCATGGGTGCCGATGGAATGCGCGCGCACGAGCGCCACAGTGCGCTCCAGCACCAGATGGTTCTTTGCTGTGATCTCGGCGCGCCAGCCGGGTTCGACCACGACGGTCTGGTGCGGTTCGATGACGATGGCGGGGCCATTAACCTTGTGGCCGGGTGCGAGCTGATCGCGCGTAAACACGCTGGCGTCGTGCCATGAACCGTCCGAGTAGAAACGCGTCTGGCGGGCGGGGGCGGGAAGGGGCGCTGAGGTTGTCTCGGCCTTGGGTTCGGAGAATTTGGCGCCGCCGCCAACGGCCTCGACCGAAACGGCTTCGACGACGAGTTGTTTGGATGTATCGATGAACCCAAAGCGGGATTTGTGTGCAGTTTCGAATGTTGCTTGCATGTCGGCGAGCGTTGACGACGCCGGCACGACAATCGCGGTATCTGTTCCGGCGTAGCGGACGTGCGCGCGAACATGGATCGAGATGTCTTGTGCCGGTACGCCCTGTCCGGCGACCTCGTTGCGCGTTTCGATGGAAAGCCGCTCTCCGACTTCTTTCAACGCCATCAGCGCAGCATCGCCAAACGGTTCTTCGATCGCCTGCTGCCGCGTTGAGCGAATATCGGCGAGGCCCATGCCGTAGGCCGACAACAGCGACGAATAGGGATGGATCAGCACTTTGGTCATGCCGAGTGAATCGGCGACGAGGCAGGCATGCTGGCCGCCGGCGCCACCAAAGCAGTTCAGCGCATAGCGCGTGACGTCATAGCCGCGCTGTACCGAGATTTTCTTGATCGCATTGGCCATGTTCTCGACGGCGATCTTGATGAAGCCGTCGGCAGCGTCTTCCGGCGTGCGGCCGGTTTCATCGGCGAGCGCGGTAAATCCTCTGCGCACGGCGTCCGCATCGAGCGGTTTATTCTGTGCGGTGCCAAAAATCTTCGGAAAGAAGTCTGGCATGAGTTTGCCGGCCATCACATTGGCATCGGTGACGGCAAGCGGCCCGCCGCGGCGGTAGCACTTCGGGCCGGGGTTGGCGCCCGCGCTGTCGGGGCCGACGCGAAAGCGCGTGCCGTCGAAATGCAGGATCGAGCCGCCGCCGGCCGCAACCGTATGAATGAGCATCATGGGCGCACGCATGCGCACGCCCGCGACTTCGGTTTCGAAGGCGCGTTCGTACTCGCCGTCGAAGTGAGAAACATCGGTCGAGGTGCCGCCCATGTCGAAACCGATCAGGCGGTCGAAACCGGCCTCGTGTCCGGTCTGGGCCATGCCGACCACGCCGCCGGCGGGGCCGGAGAGAATGGCGTCCTTGCCCTGGAACAGTTCGGCGGCGGTGAGGCCGCCGGACGACATCATGAACATCAGGCGAGTGGCTTCATCTTCGCCGGCACCGAGTTCGCTGGCCACAGTCTCTACATAGCGCCGCAGGATCGGCGACAGGTAGGCGTCTACAACGGTTGTATCGCCGCGCCCGACCAGCTTGATCAGCGGCGAGACTTCATGGCTGACGGAAACCTGTGCGAAGCCCAGTTTGCGCGCCAGCGTCGCAACCTGGATTTCGTGCTCAGGATAGCGATAGGCATGCATGAACACGATGGCGACGGCATTGATGCCGTCGGACTTCGCTTCGGCGAGCTGTCCGAGTACGACTGAAAGGTTCGACGCTTGTTCAACCGTGCCGTCGGCGCGCACGCGTTCGTCGATCTCGATCACACGGTCGAACAATACGTCCGGTTTGATGATGTGTTTCGCAAAAATCTTGGGTCGCGCCTGATAGCCGATCTTGAGCGCGTCGCGGAAACCCTTGGTCGTCACCAGCAGCGTGCGCTCGCCCTTGCGTTCCAGCAGCGCATTGGTGGCGACGGTGGTGCCCATCTTGATCGCACCTACGGCGTTTGGGGGAATGGGATCGCCGTGCTTGAGGCCGAGGAGGGTGCGGATGCCGTGGACGGCGGCGTCGCGGTAGGCTTCGGGGTTTTCGGACAGCAGCTTGTGCGCAACCAGCGTCCCGTCCGGCCGCCGCCCGATGATGTCGGTGAACGTGCCGCCCCGGTCGATCCAGAAATCCCAGCTTTTATTGCCGCCGCCCGCCATCTGCACCCGCATTCGCCTTGCCATCCACCGGCTTCGCCGGTCATCATACATCATGCGCGTATTTCTGGATCGTCTCTATCTGTTTGCCGGTTTCGCCGCTGGTGGATTTCTGCTCCTTATTTTTATCCTGATGATGCTGTTGTCGCTGGGGCGGCCGCTTGGCATCAATATTCCGGCAGGCGACGACCTTGTCGCATGGTGCATGGCGGCGATGTCGTTTCTCGGCCTCGCCCATACGTTCCGATCCGGCGAGATGATCCGGGTCGGCCTGCTGATTGACCTGATCGAAGGGCGGCGGCGCTGGTACTTTGAAATCTTCGCACTGGTTATTGGTACCGGATTCATCGCGTTCTTTGCCTGGCACGCGGCGCGCATGACCTGGGACTCCTGGCGCTTCCATGACATGGCGCAGGGCGTGCTGGCCGTGCCGTTGTGGATTCCGCAACTCGGCTATTCCGGCGGCCTCGTCATCCTGCTGATCGCTTTCGTCGATGAGTTTGTTCATGTGATTTCGGGCCATCCTCCGCGCTACGAAAAACCCAAGCCGCAGACCGCCGAAGAGGTCATCGAGCAAGCCATCCAGAGCGGAGTGTAGCGTTGCTTGAACTGGTCCAGATCTCGCTGGTGTTGCTCGCCCTGCTTGCGGTGCTGCTTGCGGGCGGCGTCTGGATCGCGATTGCGCTGATGGCATGCGGTTATGTCGGCATGCAGTATGTCGGCGGCAATATTCCGGCCGGTCCTGTGCTGGCGACGACGATCTGGGGCAATAGCGCGTCGTGGACGCTGGCGGCGCTGCCGCTGTTCATCTGGATGGGCGAAATTCTTTTTCGCACGAAACTGTCAGAGGAAATGTTCCGTGGCCTTGCGCCATGGCTGAACTGGCTGCCGGGTCGCCTGATGCATGTGAACGTGCTGGCCTGCGGCATTTTCGGCTCGGTGTCGGGTTCGTCTGCTGCGACCTGCGCGACGGTCGCCAAGATCGCGCTGCCGGAACTGAAAAAGCGCGGCTACGACGAGATGATTTCGCTTGGCTCGCTCGCGGGCGCTGGTACGCTCGGCATTCTCATTCCGCCGTCGATCATGATGGTGATTTACGCCGTCGCGGCGAATGTCTCGATCATCCAGGTTTTTCTTGCGGGATTCCTGCCGGGCCTGCTCGTGATGGTCCTGTATTCCGGCTACATCATCGTCTGGTCGCTGCTGAATCCAGAGAAAACGCCGCCGCGCGATCCGCCGATGCCGTTGCGCGAGAAGCTGCGCGAATCCGCCAAGCTGATGCCAACGATGCTGCTGATCGGTCTGGTGTTCGCGTCGCTGTTATTCGGTTGGGCGACTGCGACCGAATGCGCCGCGTGGGGCGTGCTGGGTTCGCTTGCGATTGCATGGTGGCATGACATGCTCGACTGGCCCTCGTTCTGGGCGAGCGTGATGGGCGCAACGCGCGTCACCTGCATGATCATGCTGATCCTCGCCGGCGCGTCGTATATGTCCACGTCGATGGCCTACACTGGCATTCCGCAGGCGCTGGCCTCGTGGGTCGGCAGCTTTGGCCTGAGCCCCTATGCGCTAATCGCGGCGCTGACGGTGATGTATATTGTGCTGGGTACCGCGCTCGATGGCATTTCGATGATCGTGCTGACGACAACCATCGTCATTCCGATGATCAAGCAGGCGGGCTTCGATCTCGTCTGGTTTGGAATATTTGTCGTGCTGGTGGTCGAGATGGCGGAAGTGTCGCCGCCGGTCGGATTCAACCTGTTCGTGCTGCAAACCATGAGCGGTAAGGATTCCAACACGGTGGCGCGAGCCGCGCTGCCGTTCTTCTTTTTGCTGGTTGCCGCGGTGGCGATCATTACGGTGTTTCCTGATATCGTGATGGTGCTGCCGCGGATGGCTTTCCCGAATTGAAAATAACAGGAGGGGCGAAAATGAAAATCTCCAGAATGACCTTGCTGCTTGCCGGCGTTGCCGGGCTGCTTGCGACGTTGCCTGCTTCGGCGCAAACCAAGTGGAATCTGCCGGCGGCCTACGCGGCCGATAACTTCCACAGCGAAAACCTGATGGCGTTCGCAAAGGACGTCGCCGAAGCCACCGGCGGCAAGCTGCAAATCACCGTTCATGCCGGTGCGTCACTGTTCAAGGCACCGGAAATCAAGCGCGCCGTGCAAACGGGGCAGGCGCAGGTCGGCGAAGTGCTGATCTCGCTGCACGAGAACGAGGACCCGGTGTTCGGCATCGACGTGGTGCCGTTCCTTGCGACGAGCTTTGCCGACGCCAGGAAACTGTGGCTGGCCTCAAAGCCGGCGACGGAAAAGAAACTTGCCGGGCAGGGGCTGATGGTCCTGTTCTCGGTGGCATGGCCACCGCAGGGCATTTTCTCCAAGAGCGAGATCAACTCGACCGCCGACATGAAAGGCCTGAAGTGGCGCGCCTACAACGCCGGCACATCGCGCATCGCCGAGATCGTCGGCGCGCAGCCGGTGACGATCCAGGCCGCCGAACTGCCGCAGGCACTGGCGACCGGCGTCGTCAATGCGTTCATGACGTCGTCGGCGACGGGCTACGACACCAAGGTATGGGAGTCGCTCAGCTACTATTACGACACGCAGGCCTGGCTCCCGAAGAACATCACCTTCGTGAACAAGGCGGCGTTCGATGCGCTCGACAAGCCGGTGCAGGACGCGGTGTTGAAAGCCGCTGCTGCCGCCGAAGAACGCGGTTGGAAAATGTCGCAGGACAAGACGGCGTTCTACATGAGCGAAATGAAGGCGCGTGGCATGAAGGTGCAGCCGCCGAGCGACAAGCTGAAGGACGATCTCAAGAAGGTCGGCGATCAGCTTACCGCGGACTGGCTCAAGCGCGCGGGCGCCGACGGGCAGGCGGTGATCGATGCGTATAAGAAAATGTAAGGATCAAGGTGAGTGACAATCGTCAGACTGAAACGCAGGACAACACTGATATCGCTGCACTTGCTGCAGCAATTGTGGCAGTAGCGGTATCACTGTTTGTCGCGCCAGAGGAATTTGGCATCCTGAACTTGGTTGTTAGCCTTGTTCTTCTCTTAGTGTTTTTTTTTGCTTTTGTCTGGCCCAAGCTGAGATCGTTCGTGCAGAGCCTCGCTGTCGCTGCCTCCATCGGATTTGCATCGATACCAGCTATCGGTTTTCTAGATGAAGTCGCTCGCTTTCGAGAACCTATTGCTTTTTTAAAAAATGGATCTGACGCGTGGAATTGCGAGTTGGACCGATGTAGAAAAAATAAAGAGAACCATCAGTCTCAGGTCCCTGCAATGGACCTGGCTGGCGGCTGGTTGGGAATAACTTGCTTGGTCCTCATTGTGGATTTGGCGTCTCAAAGACGTCGACGCCGAAGAATCTCCGGCAATTAGTTCGTCGACGCGAGCGCAGGCCGATAATCACCGTCGCTGACTTCCCATAGACGAGTCGGAATGGAAAAGCGCATCAACGTCGTCGCAAAATTGGTGAGGGCCCGGCGGTGTTGCCGCCGAGCCCTCTTAACAATCAGTCAGCCTGTAAGCCGGGTTCTGTATGGCACCGGTTGCCCCGTGCGTGACGACCATTCCTCTGGGACGCCAGTTGCCTGACGCCTCCTGCAACCTACCCGGACGGCCAGATCTGGACACAGATCCCAGTTGGCTTGCGCCGCCTGCGCCGTCCCTATTCGGTCTTGCTCCCGGTGGGGTTTGCCGTGCCGCCGCCATTGCTGGAAGCGCGGTGAGCTCTTACCTCACCGTTTCACCCTTACCGCGGCAAAACACTACGCACCGCGGCGGTCTGTTCTCTGTGGCACTGTCCCTGGGGTCGCCCCCGCCGGACGTTATCCGGCACCGTATGTCCATGGAGCCCGGACTTTCCTCTCGCGCCACCTTTCGGCGTAGGAGCGAGCGGCCGTCCAGCCGACTGACCCCATAGGCATGGGATGCCGCGCCGCCGCCGTCAAGCGGCGGGCGCAATCATGGTTGTGGAATTAAGGATTGGCGACTTCGGCCAGCCGAAAGCCGAGCTTCTGCTTGAGCACCTGCTCCATGGCGTAGCCGGAATAGGGCGCGCTGCGGGTTGCGATCATCAGTTCGGGCGAAAAGGCGTTGTTCGTCGTCGTGACATGCAGCGGTGATGCTGCGGCGCTTGCGACGACGGTCGTGCGGCGCAGGATGGGTTTGCCGTTGCGCGGCCCGCCTGCGAATAGCGTCACGACTTGGATGCTGGTGAGATCGAACAGCAAACGGTCATTGTCGTCGCGTGGATCGCGCCACAGTCCGCCGCTGTAATAGGCCGGCCACTCGGCAATCGTGGCGTCTGTGGCGTCAATGCCGGCGTTTGGTTCGCGCACGATACATTCGCCTGCCTGCATGCGTGCCCGCGCACCGGCGGAATAAGCGCCTGGTGCCCCTGATCCGCGTTCGCAAGCAGTTTGTTTCTGGACACGATAGGCAACCGTCTGCGGCGTGCCCTGCAGCGCGGAATTGTCGAAGTAGGCTTTCACGACCCTATCGACTTCGCCATTGTAGAGCAGCCGCTCGCAGACATCGCTGCATGTGAGATCTGCCGTACGCGCGACCGCAAATGTAATCGTGCCTACTTTCGACGCCGGCGTGCCCCGGTCGAAATCCTCGATCTGCTGACGGGCGATGAATGTATCGCGCCGCGACTGCGCAAGCTGCGGCAATCCGAATGCGACAATGAGGGCGGGCGCAACCGCAAATGCGGCCTTGATGGGTTTCTCCAGCATTTCATGCGGGCGCAGGAAAAACGGCAACAGCAGAATCGAATAAAGCAGCAGCGTGTTGGCCCCGACCAGCACGATACCCGGCACAACCAGCATCGAGGAAATGGCGAGAACGCTGCCGATCTGTGACAATGCTGCCAGTACCAGCAGAATTCCGAAATACCAGAAGTACCAACGCTTCATCCTAGGCCCCTGCAATACATGCAGCCTAGCACGGCTGATATTTTGCGCGACAGCGGGGTGAGAGGGTTAAGCCCTCAACATGGCGAGCAGCCGCCTGAGCGTCTCGACCGTGGAATGGTCGGCGAGGCCATCGACACGCGCCGGGCGATAGTGGCGCTGGAATGCGGTGACAACATCCCTGGTCTTGTCGTCGTAGTTGCCGGTGACGTCGATGCCGTAGCCAAATTGCTTCAGCGATGATTGTAACCTCGATACGATTTCGCCGTGGTCGCCGGGATCCAGCTCAGGACCGGGAACGATTTTCGTCGGCTCAAGCCACAGGCCGACGCCGGCGGCGTTGAGTTTATCCCATGGGAATTTCTCGCCCGGATCGTTCTTGCGCGACGGCGCGATATCCGAATGCGCCAGCACGCGTTCGGGCTTGATATTGCGGCGCTTCACGATATCGCCGCACAGCGCGACCACGGCATCGATCTGCGCGCCCGGAAATTCCGGATAGCCGAATTCATGACCGGGGTTCACAATTTCGATACCGATGGAATGCGAATTGATGTCCGTCGCGCCATGCCATGACGACACGCCAGCGTGCCACGCACGGCGGGCTTCCGGCACCATCTGGCAGACCGCGCCATCCTCATAGACGAGATAGTGCGACGACACTTTCGATGCGGCTTCGCATAGCCGCCGCTCGGCGTCCGCGGCGCTTTTCATGCCGGTGTAGTGCAGCAGCAGAATATCTGCCGCGATGCCATCGGCGCGCGCATCGTGGTTCGGGGAGGGCGAGATGCGCCCGGCCAGGGCTGTATCAGGCGAAAAAGTCGTCATGCGCAATTATAGCAGAATGCCCCTGTGGAACTTGCTTGCGGGATAGCCTTCCTAACGCACGGAAAGGGTTGGCGTTCTCAACGATTCCTTAAACTTAACAGTTCCTAATCAACGCTTGTGCATCCCTTGGCGCACTGCCCGTCGGCGGTGCCATAGCCCGTTGACGCCCAGATTATCCCATGTTATCCCATAATCACCCATTGATGCAGGCGTTCTCCATGTACGGGGAAAGTGTCGCCGCTCTCGTGGGGAGTAACGGGTCTGCGTGGAGTGCGTATGGATCGCTTCGTGTCGAACTACACGTTGCGGCTCGATGCCAAGGGGCGCGTCTCGATTCCAGCTCCTTATCGCGCCGTACTCGCTCGCGACGGCTTCGACGGTCTGTACTGCTATCCCACACTCGACCATGCGGCGATCGACGCTGGCGGCAATGCGCTGCTGTTGGAGATCGAACGATTGATCGATCGGTTTCCGCCCTACACGCAGGAGCGGGAGCAATTCTCGGTGGCGCTCTACGGCACGAGCGAGACCTTGAAGGTGGATGGAGAGGGCAGGGTGGTGCTGAGCGACGAACTGAAGACCCACGCCGGCATTGCCGACCAGGTCGCTTTCGTCGGTCTTGGTCACAAGTTTCAGATTTGGGAACCGCAGCGGTTTCGGGCGCATTTATCGACGGCCACTTCGATGGTGCGCGCAACGCGGGGTTCTCAAGGGGCGGGGCAAAAACCCCCAGGAGCAGGGGAATGACGACGGGCGGCGGTGCCGGACAACCGGAGGCCGCTGGCGGACTAGCTCGACACATTCCCGTGCTCGTTAAACAGGTGGTTGAACACCTGAATCTCCGTCATGAATCGCTGGTCATCGACGGCACCTTTGGTGCGGGCGGCTATACCCGCGAAATTCTTAGCGCTGCCAATTGCAACGTCATCGGCATCGACCGTGACCGGACCGCGATTACGGCGGGCTATGGCCTGGTCGAAGCCATGGGTGGCCGGCTGTCGCTGGTTGAGGATACGTTCTCCGCATTGGGCGATGTTGCCGGTGCCGGGCAGGCCGATGGCGTCGTCCTCGACCTCGGCGTGTCGTCGATGCAGCTCGACACCGCGGAACGCGGTTTTTCGTTCCGGCTCGACGGTCCGCTGGATATGCGCATGGGGCAGGACGGCCCGACCGCGGCCGACATCGTGGCGCGCGCCGGCGAACGCGACCTTGCCAACGTGATTTTCATGCTCGGCGAAGAACGACACTCGCGCGGCGTCGCGCGTGCCATCGTCAAGGCGCGCACTGAAGCGCCGATTACGACGACGCGTGCGCTGGCCGATATCGTGTCGCGCGTCGTGCGCGGCAAGCCCGGCGAAATTCACCCCGCGACCCGCACGTTCCAGGCGCTGCGGCTGTTCGTGAACGACGAACTCGGCGAACTGGCGCGCGCGCTGTCCGCTGCCGAGCGCGTCCTCAAGCCCGGCGGCCGGCTGGTCGTGGTGTCGTTCCACTCGCTTGAAGACCGCATCGTCAAAAACTTCTTCGCTGAACGCGCCGGCACCCGCGCCGGCTCGCGGCATCTGCCGGAGATGGTCAGTGCGCCGGCGACCTTCGCTACCTTGACCAAGAAACCCGTCGTTGCCGACGACTCCGAAGTCGCCGCCAATCCGCGTTCGCGTTCAGCCAAGCTGCGCGCCGGTGAGCGCACCGCCGCCGCGGCTACCGAAGCCGTTGCATCGCCATTCCCGAACCTGCCGTCGCTCGATGAAATCCTGCGGGGGGACCGGCGATGATCCGCATTGTCCACCTTATCGTCGTCTGCGCCTTCGTCGCGGCGGCCATCTGGGTCTACAAGATCAAGTTTGAAGCCACGGTGCAGGCCGAGCGTATTGCGGTCATTCGCAACGAGATCAAGCGCGAGCGTGACGCCATTGCCAGCTTGCGTGCGCAATGGGCACGACTCGATTCACCGGCCCGCGTTCAGGAACTGGCCAAGCGCCATCTCACGCTCAAGCCGCTTGAGCTGACGCAATACGATACATACGACAAGCTGCCGGACCGTCCGATCCAGATCGTGCCGCCGGACAGCGAAGATCCGATTGCGATGATTATCGAGAACACGGACAGCGAGCCGCCGACCGGAAGTATTCCTTCTGGTGACGACCGATGACCGATCATAATCCCGACGCATCCGCCGAAATGCCGCTCGCGCCGCGCACGCCTCCGCAGGCGCTGCATCGCCGCAGCGTGCAGGCGATACTGTATGGCCGCGGGGTTGACCGTGCGAAGAAGGCGAAGGCGCGGCTCGGTCTCGCCATTCTTGCGTTCTCCATTGTCTATCTCATCATCGGCGGCAGGCTGGTTCTCTATGCTTTGACGCCGGAAGGTCCGGTGGCGCAGCGCCGCGTGAGCGGAGACGCCGTCGCGACATCGCGCCCGGATATCCTCGACCGCCGTGGCGAAGTGCTGGCGACCGACGTCATGACGCCCTCGCTGTTTGCCGAACCCAGGCGCATTATCGATTCCGACGAGGCGGCGGAGCTGCTCACCGCGGTGATGCCGGACCTCGATCATTCCGACCTGCGCGAACGGCTCGGGTCGCGGCGCGGCTTTGTCTGGCTCAAGCGTGAAATCTCGGCCAAGCAGCAGACCGAAGTGCATCATCTCGGCGTGCCAGGACTTGGCTTCCTCACGGAAAACAAGCGCGTCTATCCGAATGGCCCGGAAGTCTCCCATGTCATCGGACACGTCAACGTCGATAACCAGGGTACGGCCGGCATCGAGAAGTGGCTCGATTCAACTGGCCTTGCCGACCTGCATCGTGCGGGCTTTGCCTCGGACCGCGACCAGAAGCCGGTGCAGCTCTCCATTGACCTGCGCGTGCAGCATGCGTTGCGCGACGAACTCGTCGCGGCGCATCGCAAGTTCAAGACGATAGCCGCGGCCGGCATCGTGCTGGACGTGCGAACCGGCGAAGTCGTTGCCATGGTGTCGCTGCCGGACTACGACTCCAACAATCCGCGCGAGGCCAATGACCCGACGAAATTCAATCGCCTGACCACCGGCATCTTCGAGATGGGCTCGACGTTCAAGGCGATCACCCTTGGCATGGGCCTCGACTCCGGCAAGATGAACCTTGCGACAACCTTCGACGCGCGATTGCCGCTGCGTTATGGCAGGTTCAAGATCAGCGATTATCACGCCCAGAACCGCGTGCTGAGTATCCCGGAGATTTTTACTTATTCCTCCAATATCGGCGCAGCGCGGGTCGCGCTGAAGCTCGGCGTCGAGGAACACAAGTCATTCCTGCGCAAATTAGGCCAGCTTGACCGTCTGCGTACGGAATTGCCGGAAAGCCGCGAGCCGCAGGTTCCGAAGCGCTGGGGTGAACTGAACACGGTCACCATCGCGTTCGGCCACGGCCTGTCGGTTGCGCCATTGCAGGCGGTGATGGGTGTTGCCGCGCTTCTCAATGGCGGCAAGCTCATTCCGCCGACATTCCTCAAACGCAGCGAGCAGGAAGCCAACGCCCTCGCCAAGCAGGTGGTCAAGCCCGAGACCAGCGTGCAGATGCGCTACCTGATGCGCCTGAATGCCGAGAAGGGCAGCGCCGGCAAGGCCGACGTGAAGGGCTATTACGTCGGCGGTAAAACCGGGACCGCGGAAAAGGTCGTCAACGGCCGCTATTCCAAGACCAAGCTGATGACCGATTTCATGGCGGTGTTGCCGTCGGACGACCCGCGTTATCTGGTCCTGATTATGCTCGACGAGCCGCAAATCATCCCCGAAACCAAGGGTTTTGCGACCGCCAGCTGGAACGCAGCCCCTACCGCCGCCAACGTCATTTCCAGAATCGGCCCGCTGCTGGGCCTCGTCCCGCGTTTCGACCTGCCCACGGCTGACCGGCAAATCCTCGCTTCCAGCAAGCCGACGCGCTAAACGATTTGGCGTTACTTCCGCTTTGAGTCCAACGCTTGCTTGAGCCGAATGCCGCCATGAAACTGCGCGAGCTTTTACCCGCCGATGCGATCTGCGAGCCGCGTTTCGACGCGCTTGAGGTGACGGGTATTTCGGCGGACAGCCGCACCATCAAGCCCGGCAATGTGTTTGCCGCCGTACCCGGCACCAAGGCCGATGGGCAGGCCTTCGTGCCGCAGGCGATTGCGGCAGGTGCGGTCGCGGTGATGGCCGAAGGTGCGGTGGCTGCGCCGGAAGGCATCGCCGTTGTCACGGTTCCCAACCTTCGCCGCGCGTTGGCGCTGTCGGCGGCAAATCTCTATCCGCGTCAGCCTGCAACCATTGCCGCCGTTACCGGCACCAGCGGCAAGACTTCCGTTGCAGCTTTCACACGGCAAATCTGGGAAGCGCTGGGCGAACAGGCGGCGAGCATCGGCACCGTCGGGGTGGTTTCACCGGCAGGCGAAGTCTATGGCTCGCTGACGACCCCGGACCCGGTAGAATTGCACAAGACCATCGACCGGCTGGCCTACGACGGTGTCACGCATCTTGCACTCGAAGCATCCTCACATGGCTTGCAGCAACATCGTCTCGATGGCGTGCGCATTACGGTTGGCGGCTTCACGAACCTGTCGCGCGATCATCTCGACTATCACGGCACGCTTGAGTCCTATCTGGAGGCCAAGCTCATCTTGTTCCGGCAACTCATTCCGGCGGGTGGCAGCGCGGTGATTGCTTCCGGCCATTCGCACACCGGGCAGGTGGTTGCAGCGGCGCGCGCACACGGCATGAACGTCTTTACGGTCGGCCGGGGCGGCACAGGGTTGAATTTGCGCGAGAGCGAAGTCGATGGCTTCTCGCAGACGCTAAAGATCGAACACGCCGGAAAAAGCTATCGCGTGCGGCTGCCGCTCGTCGGCGAATTTCAGGTCGAGAATGCGCTGGTTGCGGCGGGCTTTGCGATCACCACTGGCCGCGATCCTGCGCGTGTCCTTGCGACGCTTGAAGGATTGCAGGGCGCGAAAGGGCGTCTCGATCTGGTCGGCCAGAAAGACGGCGCGCCGATATTCGTTGACTACGCGCACAAGCCCGATGCGCTGGCCAAGGCGCTCGAAGCCTTGCGGCCTTATGTGAAGCGGCGGCTTGTCGTCGTGTTTGGCGCCGGCGGCGACCGCGATCAGGGCAAGCGGCCCTTGATGGGCGCGATTGCCGCAGAGAAAGCCGACCGCGTGATTGTCACCGACGACAATCCGCGCAGCGAAGACCCTGCTGCGATCCGCAGCGCGATCCTCGCGGCAACGCGAGGTGCCATGGAAATCGGCGATCGTTATGCGGCGATCCGTCTGGCGGTCGCAGAGCTGCATGCCGGTGACGTGCTGCTGGTGGCAGGCAAGGGCCACGAGACAGGGCAGATTGTCGGCAAGGAAATCCTGCCGTTCTCGGATCATGAAGCGGTTGCGATGGCGCTGCGGGAGGCTGCGCGATGAGTGATGCATTGTGGACTGTCGATGCGATGACTGCGGCGATGAAAGCGGAGCGCGCGGGCAATCCGGTTGACGCAACCGGCATTTCCATCGACAGCCGCTCGATCAAGCCGGGCGAAGCCTTCTTTGCCATCAAGGGCGACATCCACGACGGCCACGGCTTTGTCGCCAAGGCGCTCGAAAACCATGCGGGTGTCGCTGTTGTCGCCAAGGCCAAGCGCGCGGAGATGCCTGCCGGCGCGCCGCTGCTGATCGTGGACGATGTGCTTGAAGGCATGACCGACCTCGCGCGCGCCGCGCGTTTGCGTTCACCCGCCAAGGTCATTGCCGTCACCGGCTCGGTCGGCAAGACATCGACCAAGGAGGCGCTGCTGCGCGCGCTGGCGCGGGACGGCGAGACGCATGCGTCAACGGCATCGTTCAACAATCACTGGGGCGTGCCGCTGTCGCTGGCGCGGCTTCCCGCAAGCGCGCGCTACGCGATCTTTGAAATCGGCATGAATCACGCGGGCGAGATTACGCCGCTGGTGAATCTGGTGCGTCCTCACGTCGCGATCATCACCACCATCGAGCCGGTGCATCTCGAATTTTTTGAGTCGATCGAGAAGATCGCGGATGCCAAGGCGGAAATTTTCTTAGGGGTCGAGCCGGGCGGGGCTGTCGTTCTCAACCGCGACAACCCGCAGTTCGCGCGTCTGGCGAAACACGCCGGGGCCGCCAACATCGCGCAGGTCATTTCGTTCGGCGAACACAAGAGCGCCGATGCGCGGCTCATCAAGCTGGCGATGCAGCCGGAGAGTTCAACGGTCGAGGCCGATATTCTGGGCGAACGTGTCACTTACAAGCTCGGCGCCCCGGGCAAGCATCTGGTGATGAACTCGCTGGCCGTGCTGGCGGCAGCGAAGCTCGCCGGGGCGGACCTTGCGCTGGCCGCACTGGCGCTGGCCGACCTGAAGGCGGCTGCCGGGCGCGGTACCCGCATTTCCCTCGAACTGCCGGGCGGCGACGCCCTGCTGATCGACGAAAGCTACAACGCCAACCCAACCTCCATGCGGGCGGCGCTCGCCCTCCTGGGGCAGTCCAGCATCGGCCGCCATGGACGGCGCATTGCCGTTCTCGGCGACATGCTTGAGCTGGGGACGGCGGCCGAGGAATTGCATCGCGGATTGGCCGCTGCAATCAGGGAAAATGCCGTCGATCTGGTGTTTTGCGCCGGGCCCATGATGGAAGCGCTCTGGCAGGCCCTTCCATCCGAACGCCGGGGCGGCTATGCGAAGACCGCCGCCGCGCTGGAGCCGGACGTGGTGGCGGCGATTCGTGAGGGCGATGCCGTCATGATCAAGGGTTCCGCCGGCTCGAAAATGGCGCCCATCGTCAAGTCGCTGGCAGCCCGTTATGGCCGCGACACCGGACGCCAGCCCGCGCGCGCTGAAGGCTGACCAGATGCTTTATTGGCTTGCTGATTTTTCCGGGAGTTTTTCGTTCCTCAACGTGTTTCGCTACATCACGTTCCGCACCGGCGGCGCGATGGCGACCGCGATCATTTTTGTTTTCATGTTCGGGCCGGGACTGATCGACTTCCTTCGCGCGCGGCAGGGCAAGGGCCAGCCGATCCGCGCGGACGGTCCGCAGTCGCATCTGGTGACGAAGAAGGGCACGCCGACCATGGGCGGGCTCATGATCCTTCTGGGCCTGATCGTTTCGACATTGCTGTGGGCGAACCTTACCAACGGTTACGTCTGGGTCGTGCTGCTGGTCACGCTCGGTTTTGGCGCTATCGGCTTCTACGACGACTATCTCAAAGTCACCAAGCAGACCCACGCCGGTGTTTCCGGCCGCACGCGCCTGCTGATTGAAGCGTTGATTGCCGGACTTGCCTGCGCCGCCATCGCATGGCTTGGCCGCGGGCCGATGGGAACGACGCTGTCGTTTCCGCTCCTCAAGGACCTCACGTTCAATCTTGGCGTGTTCTACATCCTGTTCGGCGCGTTTATCATCACCGGCGCGGCCAATGCGGTGAACCTCACCGACGGTCTTGATGGCCTTGCCATCGGCCCGGTGATGACGGCGGCGCTGAGCTTTGCGGCTTTCGCCTATCTGTCGGGCAACGCCGTGCTCGCGGACTATCTGCAGATCCGCTATGTGGCGGGCACCGGCGAACTCGCGGTGCTGTGCGGTGCGGTGCTGGGTGCGGGCCTTGGATTCCTGTGGTTCAACGCGCCGCCGGCGTCGATCTTCATGGGCGATACGGGTTCGCTGGCGCTCGGCGGATTGCTCGGCTCGGTCGCGGTCGCGACCAAGCATGAAGTCGAACTCGCCATTGTCGGCGGCCTGTTCGTACTCGAAGCGGTTTCCGTGATCGTGCAGGTGGCGTCGTTCAAACTGACCGGCAAGCGCGTGTTCCGCATGGCGCCGATCCACCATCACTTCGAGCAGAAGGGCTGGACCGAGCCGCAGATCGTGATCCGGTTCTGGATCATCGCGATTGTGCTCGCGCTGGCAGGGCTCTCCACGCTCAAGCTGCGATAAGACCGCGCGATGATCCCGATCACCACATTCGCCGGCAAGAAGGTCGCGGTCTTCGGCCTTGGCGGGTCGGGGCTGGCGGGCGCCAGTGCGTTGCTCGCGGGCGGAGCCGATGTGGTCGCGGGTGACGACAGCGCGGAACGGATGGCGCATGCGCATCAGGCCGGCGTGCCGACCGCCGACTTTCACACACTCGACTGGACGAAGATTTTTGCGCTGGTGCTGACGCCCGGCGTGCCGCTGACGCATCCCGCGCCGCACTGGCCGGTGACGCTGGCGAAAGCCGCCGGCGTCCCGGTCATCGGCGATATCGAACTGTTCTGCCAGGAGCGCCGCGCCCACGCGCCGGATACGCCGTTCGTCGCGATCACCGGCACCAATGGCAAATCGACGACGACCGCACTGATCGCGCACCTGCTCGCAACCGCCGGCCACGATGTGCAGCTCGGCGGCAATATCGGCACCGCGATCCTGTCGCTCGATCCGCCGCGTCCG
Source organism: Hyphomicrobiaceae bacterium (assembly GCA_947472885.1). Lineage (GTDB taxonomy): Bacteria > Pseudomonadota > Alphaproteobacteria > Rhizobiales > Xanthobacteraceae > CANJBX01. The sequence goes on along the minus strand of CANJBX010000015.1, from coordinate 40,227 downwards.
GGACGCAGCTACGTCATCGAGTGTTCGTCCTATCAGATCGATCTCGCGCCGAGCATCGACCCCACCGTCGGCATCCTTATCAATGTTTCGGAAGATCATCTCGACCGCCATGGCACGATTGCGCATTACGCTGCGGTGAAGGAGCGCCTTGTTGCCGGTGTGCCCGCGAATGGCACGGCAGTTGTCGGCGTCGATGATGAGTGGTGCGCCGCCGCGGCTGACCGCGTTTCAAAAGCCGGCAAGCGCGTGGTGCGGATTTCCGCACAGCGCGCATTGCGTGACGGGATTTTCGCCGCGGATAATAAAGTCATGCTGGCGAAAGACGGTGTCGTGCAGACGATTGCCAGCCTCGACGGCATCGGCTCGCTGCGCGGGCGCCACAACGCGCAGAATGCGGCGTGCGCGGCGGCGGCCGCGCTTGCGCTGGGCATGACGGTGCAGCAAATCCAGGATGGATTGCGCAGCTTCCCCGGTCTTGCACACCGCATGGAGCAGGTCGGCCACGTCGGCGATGTGCTGTTCGTCAACGACTCCAAGGCGACCAATGCGGATTCTGCCGCGCAGGCGCTGGCCTGTTTCAGCAATATTTTCTGGATCGCGGGCGGCAAGCCCAAGACCGGCGGTATTGTCTCGCTGTCGGAATTCTTCCCGCGCATCCGCAAGGCGTATCTGATCGGCGAGGCGGCCAGTGACTTCGCCGCCACGCTTGAGGGCAAAGCATCGGCGGATATCGTCGGCACGCTCGATCGCGCCGTCGCCGCGGCGGCCAAGGATGCGGCGGCGTCAGGCGTGGCAGATCCAGTGGTATTATTGTCGCCTGCCTGTGCATCGTTCGACCAATACCGGAACTTCGAAATCCGGGGTGACGCGTTCCGCAGTCTGGTCAAGGCGCTGCCGGGGCTTGAATCGATCCGGACAAAATAGTCTTCCGGTTTCTGTCCACGTCTCAAAACCTGAGCAAAAGTTCAGGCAAATCCGGCGCTTGAATTTTTCCTTAACATCTTGGCAACCATATTTGGGCAGGACTGGTGCCTGCCTGTCCGTATTGGAGCCGACCCATGGTTTCGCGCGCCACGCGTTCACCGTTCGCTTCGTGGTGGTGGACCGTTGATCGCCTGACGCTTGCCGCGATCATCACGCTGATGCTGGGCGGGATCGTGTTGTCGCTTGCCGCAAGCCCGCCCGTCGCGACGCGCATCGGCCTCGATCCATTCTACTTCGTCGGCCGTCACATCATGTACCTGATCCCGGCGCTCGTCCTGATGCTGGCGGTGTCGCTGCTGTCGCCGCGCCTGATCCGGCGCAGCGCGCTGGTCGTATTCGCCATCAGCTTCGTGCTGGTGATCATGACGCAGTTCTACGGCGCGGAGGTGAAGGGCGCCCATCGCTGGATCATCATTGCTGGCGTCAATATCCAGCCATCGGAATTCCTGAAGCCTGCATTCGTCATCCTGGTGGCGTGGCTGTTTGCCGAATCGGCCAAGAAGCCGGACGTCCCTGCAAACACGATAGCGTTGGCGCTGCTTGTCGCTTCGGTCGTCGCACTGGTGATGCAGCCGGACTTCGGCCAGACGATGCTGATCTCGCTCGTTTGGGGTGCGCTGTTCTTCATGGCCGGCATGCGGATGGTATGGGTCGTCGGTCTGACCGGCGTGGCGTCGTTCGGCCTCTTCAGCGCCTACTATTTCGTTCCCTATATCGCGCGGCGCATCAAACGCTTCCTCGATCCGGCTTCCGGCGATACGTTCCAGATCGACAACTCGCTGGAATCCTTCATGCGCGGCGGCTGGTTCGGCCGCGGGCCGGGCGAGGGCACCGTGAAGCGCATTCTTCCCGACAGCCACGCCGACTTCGTGTTCGCGGTGGCAGCTGAGGAATTCGGCATCGTGCTGTGCCTCGTGCTGGTTGCGCTGTTCGCCTTCATCGTTTTGCGCGCACTCACCAATGCGATGCGCAACGAAGATCCTTTTGCGCGGTTTGCGACCGCCGGCCTCGCGATCCTGTTCGGTGCGCAGTCTGCGATCAACATGTCGGTCAATCTTGCGCTCATCCCGGCGAAGGGCATGACCTTGCCGTTTATTTCCTATGGCGGCTCGTCGATGATTTCGCTCGCATACGGCATGGGTATGCTGCTCGCGTTGATGCGCGAGCGGCCGAGTGCTGAAGGTATGGCATCCCAGCAACGTATTGCGACTGCGGGGATCCCGGCTTGAGCGATACGGGCCGACAACCGCTGGTGGTCGTGGCTGCCGGTGGCACGGCGGGACATCTGTTTCCGGCTGAGGCGCTTGCGGCGGCGCTGGTTCGTAATGGCATTATCGTCGATCTTGCGACCGACGAACGCGCGACCCGCTATGGCAGCGCGTTTCCCGCGCGCGCGACCCATGTCATTCCGAGCGCGACGCTGCGCAAGGACAATCCGCTGACCTTCATCACCGCGCCCGCGAAAATTGCTTATGGCGTGATGCGCGCATTCACCACGCTGATGCGGCTCAAGCCCGCGGCCGTGATCGGCTTTGGCGGTTATCCGACATTCCCGCCATTGCTTGCCGCACGGGCGCTCGGCATTCCGACCTTGATCCACGAACAGAACGGCGTGCTTGGCCGCGCCAACAAACGCCTTGCGCCATTGGTCGATGCCATCGCGACGAGCTTTCCCAATGTGTTGACGGCGTACCCCGCGCTGGCCGCCAAGGCGACCCACACCGGCAATCCGGTGCGGCCTGCGGTTATTCAGGCGGCGAAAACACCGTTCGATCCGCCGGGCGAGGGCACGCTGCGCATGCTGGTGTTCGGCGGCAGCCAGGGCGCCCGCGTGATGGCCGATGTCGTGCCGCCCGCCGTCGAACTGTTGCCGCCAGCATTGCGCGCGCGGCTTCACATCGTCCAGCAGGCGCGGGATGAAGACATGCCGCGCGTGCAGGAAATTTATACGCGCCTCGGTGTCACCGTCGAAATCGCGCCGTTCTTTTCCGATCTGCCGGTGCGCATTGCAGCAAGCCACCTGATCGTCTCCCGCTCGGGCGCATCGACCGTCGCGGAACTCGCGGCCATCGGCCGTCCCGGTGTGCTGGTCCCGCTGCCGCATTCGCTTGATAACGATCAGCTTGTGAATGCCTCGGTGCTGGAGAAGGCGGGCGGCGCGATCCGTATTAATCAAGCCGACTTCACGCCCAAGCGGCTTGCCGCTGAAATCGAGGGCCTTTTCGCGCAGCCCTCCCGCCTGACGGCCATGGCCGGGGCCTCGCGTGGCTGCGGCGCCATCGACGCTGCCGACCGGCTGGCCGAGCTGGTCATGCGGGTGGCGAAGTTAAGGAACTGACGTTTTTTCAGTTGTCTTGCCCGCCGGGCGGCGGCATCCCTATTCCATTGCCATTATTGCCGCAGGGGCGGCATGCGCCGGTTTTCCCGGCGCTGGAGATATGGCGCGAGAATGTGTAAGTAGCCCCCATGAAACTGCCGCGTGACATCGGGCCGATCCATTTTGTTGGAATTGGCGGCATTGGCATGAGCGGCATCGCCGAAGTGCTGGTGAACCTCAACTATAAGGTCACCGGCTCCGACGTGGCCGACAGTGCCAACGTAAAACGCCTTCGGGAAAAAGGCATCGTAATCGCCATCGGTCATGAAGCGGCCAACATCGGCAATGCCGCCGTGGTCGTCGTGTCGTCGGCGATCAAGCGCGATAACCCGGAACTCGTGGCCGCGCGCGCCAGCCGCCGTCCGGTCGTGCTGCGTGCTGAAATGCTTGCCGAGCTGATGCGCTTCAAGAGCTGCGTCGCGATTGCAGGCACCCATGGAAAGACCACGACGACATCCATGGTTGCGGCGTTGCTCGACGCTGGCAATCTCGATCCGACGGTCATCAATGGCGGCATCATCAACGCCTATGGCACCAACGCACGCATCGGCGATGGCGACTGGATGGTGGTCGAGGCTGACGAATCCGATGGCACGTTCCTCAAGCTGCCGGCCGACATTGCGGTTGTCACCAATGTCGATCCCGAACATCTCGATCACTTCAAGACGTTCGATGCGGTGCAGGCCGCGTTCAAGAAGTTCATCGAGAACGTGCCGTTCTATGGTTTTGCCGTCATGTGCACGGATCATGATGTGGTGCAGCAGCTGGTTGGCCGCATCGAGGATCGCCGTATCCTGACCTATGGCGAGAATCCGCAGGCCGACGTGCGTCTGACCAAACTCAGTAACGAAGGCGGCCGTTCGCGCTTTGAAATTGTATTCCGTGACCGGGACGGTGCGGCTGCGCACACGATCTCCGACCTCGTGTTGCCGATGCCGGGCCGTCACAATGCGCTCAATGCGACGGCTGCGATTGCGGTCGCGCGCGAACTCGGCGTGGACGATGACCGCATCCGCAAGGCGCTCGGTAGTTTCGGCGGCGTCAAGCGGCGCTTCACCCGCACCGGCGAATGGAACGGCGTCACCATCATCGACGATTATGCCCATCACCCGGTCGAAATCGCGGCGGTGCTGAGGGCTGCGCGGGAATCCACCAAGGGGCAGGTCATCGCGGTGGTGCAGCCGCATCGCTACACGCGCCTGCAATCGCTATTCGAGCAATTCTGCACCTGTTTCAATGACGCCGATGCCGTCGTCGTCGCACCGATCTATTCCGCCGGTGAGCAGCCGATCCCCGGCATCGACCGTGATTCCTATATCTCCGGCCTGCGCGCGCGCGGCCATCGTCATGTGATCCCGCTCGATGGTCCTGAACAGCTTGCTTCCATCGTGAAGGGCATCGCGAAGCCGGGCGACTACGTCGTCTGCCTCGGCGCGGGTTCGATCACGACCTGGGCTTACGCATTGCCGAACGAACTCGGTGGGACGAAGGCGTAATGTTCGCCGACATCATTCCAGACCTGAAAGCGCGTGCGCCGGATGTGCGCGGTCGCTTGATTGCCAACCAGACACTCGCCGAACTGACGTGGTTTCGCGTTGGTGGGCCGGCTCAGGTGATGTTCATGCCGGAGGACGAGGGCGACCTCGCCTGTTTTCTCAGGAATACGCCGGATGAAATCCCGGTGACGGTGGTGGGGCTTGGCTCCAACCTCATCGTGCGCGACGGCGGCGTGCCGGGCGTTGTCATTCGCCTCGGCCGCGGATTTTCCGAAGTAACGGTTGAAAGCGGCAATCGTGTGCGCGCAGGAACCGGCGTGCCGGATGTGAAGGTCGCCCGCACCGCGCAGGAAGCCTCGCTCGATGGTTTGGCATTTTATCGCGGCATCCCGGGCGGTATCGGCGGCGCGTTGCGCATGAACGGCGGAGCCTATGGCGGCGAAACCAAAGACGTGTTGATCGAGGCGCGCGGTATCGACCGCAAGGGCAACATCCACGTCTACACAAATGCCGATATGCATTACACCTACCGGCATTGCGGTCTGCCGGACGACATCATCTTTACGCAGGCGCTGTATCAGGGCGCGCCCGGAGATCCGGTCGCGATACAGGCGGCGATGGACAAGATCACGGAATCGCGCGAGGCGACGCAACCGATCAAGAGCCGCACCGGCGGTTCGACCTTCAAGAATCCGCCCGCCAACAAGGCCTGGCAACTGATCGACGCGGCGGGTTGCCGCGGCATGAAGATCGGCGGCGCGCAGGTGTCGGAATTGCATTGCAACTTCCTGATCAACCTCGGCGGTGCGACGGCGGCGGATATCGAAGGCCTCGGTGAAGCCGTGCGCGCCAGGGTCAAGGAAAGCTCCGGCATTCAACTGGAGTGGGAAATCAAGCGGATTGGCGTTCCGGCCTAATCCACTCGCGTACGCCGCATTTGTTTGCTAGCTAATCCCCATGGGGACGATTTCTCAGCCGATCCTGATCGCGGGCGGTGGCATCGGGGGACTTTCAGCAGCGCTGGCGCTCGGCCGCAAGGGTATCCCCGTTCATGTCATCGAACAGGCGAGGGAAATCGGTGGCATCGGCTACGGCATCCAGCTCGGGCCGAACGTGTTTCACATGTTCGACCGGCTTGGCCTCTCCGACATCGTGAAGCGCGAGGCGGATTTTCCGCAGGCTGCTGTCTGGGTCGATGCGTTCAGCGGCGAGGAAGTGACGCGCGTCGATACGACGCCGGAAATCCTCAAGCGCTTCGGCCAGCCCTACATCATCATTCACCGCGGCGACCTGCATAATATCCTGATGGATGCGTGCCGGAAGGTAAGCGGGATTTCGTTTTCGACCGGCTCGGCGGTGACGGGTTTCGAGGATCGCGGCAGCCATGTGGTTGTGAACACGGCCGATGGCAATCACTTCGACGGCGCAGCGCTGATCGGTGCGGACGGCATTCGTTCCAGAGTTCGTGCGCAGATGTTCGGCGATGGCGATCCGAACTACATCGGCTGGGTCGCGCATCGCACGACCATTCCAATCGAGCAGGTGCCGAACGGCGTGGACAAGCGCGTCGTCGCACTGTGGGGTGGCGAAGGCTTTCACATCGTTCATTATCCGTTGCGCCACGGCAAGCTGTTCAACATCGTCACGGTGTTCCGCACGCCGACCTATGCGCAGAAGGTCGATGTCGAGACCTATCGCGACGAAATCCAGAAGACCTATGCCCGCGCGCATCCCGTCATGAAGCAGCTGATCGACATGACGGCGCTCGACTGGCGTGGCGCGGTCGCCGACCGTGAACCGATCCGCCACTGGACCAGGGGCCGCGCGGTGCTGCTCGGCGATGCCGCGCATTCGACGCTGCAGGCACTGGCGCAGGGCGCCTGCATGGCAATTGAAGATGGCGTGGTACTTGCCGAACTGATTGAGCTATCGCGCGGCAACTATGAAGCCGCATTCCGCCAGTTCCAGGCCGAGCGCGCCGTGCGTACCGCGCGGGTGATTTTCGAGTCGCGCTACCTGTGGACGGTGCTGCATCCCGAAGGCGAGACGCGCGGCCCGGTCCATCGCCGCTTCCGCGCCATGTCGCGCGACGAGGTTTGGGATTCGCTGGCGTGGCTCTATGACGGCGCCAGGGTGCCGACGGCGCTTACGGCAAAGTAACGCCCGCCAGGCCTTCATGTTATTTTCAGCAGCGCAGCGCTAGTATTTGTTTGCACAGCATTTGCGAGCCGGGAGTTTTGCATGTCCAAGCACGTCGCCGTTTTGATGGGAGGCTGGTCGGCCGAGCGCGAGATTTCGCTGCGGTCCGGCAAGGCCTGTGCCGATGCGGCGGAGCGGGCGGGCTTTCGGGTCACGCGGATCGACGTGGACCGCAACGTCGCTGCCAGGCTCACGGAGGTGAAGCCGGACGTCGCGCTCAACCTGCTGCACGGCAGCCCCGGCGAGGACGGCACCATTCAGGGCGTGCTGGAAATCCTCGGCATCCCGTACAGCCATTCCGGCGTGCTGGCCTCGGCGCTGGCGATGCAGAAGGACCGGGCCAAGATCGCCATGTCGGCTGCCGGCGTGCCGGTGCCGGAAGGTCTGGTCATTTCGCGGCTGGAGGCGGCCAAGGCCCATGCGCTGCCGCGGCCCTATGTCATCAAGCCGATCTCGGAAGGCTCGAGCGTCGGCGTTTTCATCGTCACCGAGGAACACGCCCACCCGCCGCAGGAACTGACCCGGCCGGACTGGACCCACGGCGAGTTGGTGCTGTGCGAGCGCTTCATCGCCGGCAAGGAATTGACCTGCGCGGTCATGGGGGATCGCGCCCTGGACGTGATCGAAATCGTCCCCGCGGTAAAATTCTATGATTTCGAGGCCAAGTACGCCCCCGGCGGATCAAAGCATGTATTGCCGGCAATCCTTAAACCAAATGTTTACCAAGAAGTCCGAAGACTGGCTCTTCTGGCGCATCGTGCGCTCGGGTGCCGGGGCGTGAGCCGTGCGGATTTTCGTTTCGACGACCGCATGGAAGGCACGCAGGGATTGGCCTGTCTTGAGGTCAATACCCAGCCTGGCATGACCGAGACGTCTCTTGTGCCTGAACTCGCGGCGTACGCGGGTGTCACGTTCGAAGAGCTGGTGAAATGGATGGTCGAGGACGCCTCGCTCAATCGTTGACCCCGGCGGGTTCATCCCGGGAACCGTCAGGTATCACGATTGATGCGCTGCCGCGGCGGCGCGCAACGCGCCGTGCGCAACCGCGTGCGGGCCGCGACAGCGCGTTCGAACGCTGGATCGAGCGCCATGCGGCATTCCTGACTGCGCTCCGCTTTTACCGCGGCGGCGGCCTTGCGGCCTCGCTGCTGATCGTCGCCGGCAGCATCGGTTATGGTGTCGTCAAGGGCGGCCACACCGGCGAGATCGCCTCGGTGTTCAAGGATGTCCGCGACTGGGCAGGTAATGCCGCGGGATTCCGCATCGCCGGTATCGCCTTCACAGGCCAGAAGCACCTCAATCGCGAGGAAATTCTTGCGCGGGCCGGAGTCACCGGCACGTCATCGCTGCTGTTCCTCGACGTCGCGGATGCGCGCACGCGCCTGATGGCGGACCCGCGCATCGCCGACGCGACCTTGCTCAAGCTTTATCCTGACCGTTTGCAAATCACGATCACCGAACGCAAACCCTATGCGCTGTGGCAGGTGAATGGCCGCGTCAGTGTCATTGCCGCCGATGGTTCCGTGCTTGAAAATTACGTGTCGCGCCCGTTTGTCGATCTGCCGCTGCTGGTCGGCAAGGGCGCGGAGGCGCGCGCGAAGGAATTTCTGCAACTGCTCGACAAGTATCCCGATGTGCGCGCCAATGTGCGGGCCTCGGTTTTGATCGCGGAGCGGCGCTGGAATCTGCGGCTCAAGAACGGTCTCGACGTCAAATTGCCGGAAGCCGATGTTGCGCAGGCGCTCGAACGATTGGCGACACTCGACCGTGAGCAGCGGCTGACCAGCCGCGACATCACCATTGTGGATTTGCGCGAGCCGGATCGTGTGACGGTGCGGTTGTCCGAAGCAGCCAGCCAGGCGCGCGAAGCCGCTGCCAAGGAAAAGGCCAAGCAGCAGAAGAAGGGAGGGAACGCATGAGCCCTCTCAACTACGGCCTGACCCCCAAGATGAAGCCATTGTCGCCGCGCCGTTCCGCGCTGGTCGTCGCGCTCGACATTGGCACCAGCAAGATTGCCTGCCTGATTGCGCGGCTGACGCCGAACGCACAGGGCGAGGCCTTGCGCCGCCGCAGTCACGCCATCGAAGTCGTAGGATTTGCGCATACCGGCGCACGCGGCATGAAGGCTGGCGCGGTCGTCGATCTCGTCGATGCCGAGGAGGCCGTGCGTCACGCGGTCGATCTCGCCGAACGCGCCGCCAAGGTGCAGGTCGATGCGGTGCTGGTGTCGATGTCTGCCGGACGTATTTCCAGCGAGCGCCTCGCAGCATCCGCGGATGTGCGCGGCGCGACGATTGCTGACCACGATATTACCCGTGTGATGAACGCCTGTACCCGCTCGTCGGCCAAACAGGGCCGCGTCTTGCTGCACGGGATGCCGATTGGCTTCAACATCGACGGCGCCAGCGGCATCCGCGATCCGCGCGGCATGCTGGCCCAGCGTTTTGGCGTCGATATGCACCTGGTGTCGTCGGACCTAGCGGCGTGCCGCAATCTCATGCTGATGATCGAGCGGTGCCACCTCGACATCGAAGCGATGATCGCCAGCCCCTATGCGGCGGCGTTATCCACACTTGCCGACGATGAGGCGGATGTTGGTGCGGCCGTGATCGACATGGGTGCCGGCACCACGACAATGTCGGTATTCTCGAACGGCCGCTTCGTGCATGCCGATGGCTTCGCACTCGGCGGCAATCATATCACCATGGATCTGGCACGCGGTTTGCCAGCCGGTCTGTACGATGCCGAGCGAATCAAGACGCTCTATGGCAGTGTTCTCGCCGGTGGGCTGGACGAACGCGACATGATCGCCCTGCCGAACACCGCGGGCAACGATCGGGAGGCGCCGCAATTCGTTTCGCGAGCGACACTGACACACATCATCAAGCCGCGCGTCGAGGAAATCCTCGAAATGGTGCGCGACCGGCTGGCTTTGTCGCCATTTGCGTCGGAGCCGCGCGGCCGCATCATTCTCACCGGCGGATCGAGTGTGCTGACCGGCATGTCGGATCTGGCCGCGCGCGTGCTCGGCCGTCCGGTTGCGATCGGCCGTCCGCTCGGCATTGCGGGCCTGCCGGAAGCGGCCAAGGGCCCGGCCTTCTCGGTTGCGGCCGGCCTGCTGGTTTATGCACAGGTTGCGCATCTCGAACATTACGAACCGCGGCATACGCGGCAATTGATGACGGGGACAGGCGGCTATATCGGAAGGGTGGGGCGATGGCTTCGCGAGAGCTTCTGATGAAAACCGATCTACATCCAATTCCAACCAGCGCCGGCGGCGGACCGGCACCCACTGGCGGCGTTTTGTACGTCCGCGAAAAAAAGAGGCAACAATGAGCATCAACCTGAAAATCCCGGACATCAGGGAACTGAAGCCGCGGATCACGGTGTTTGGGGTGGGCGGTGCCGGTGGCAACGCCGTCAACAACATGATCACTGCCGGCTTGCAGGGCGTCGATTTCGTTGTCGCCAACACCGACGCGCAGGCGCTTACCATGTCGAAGGCCGAGCGCATCATCCAGATGGGCGTCGCCGTCACCGAAGGTCTTGGCGCCGGCTCACAGCCGGAAGTGGGCTGCGCCGCCGCTGAAGAAGTGATCGACGAAATCCGCGATCACCTCAATGGCGCGCACATGGTGTTCGTCACGGCAGGCATGGGCGGCGGTACCGGCACGGGCGCCGCGCCGGTCATCGCCAAGGCCGCGCGTGAAATGGGCATCCTGACGGTGGGTGTCGTCACCAAGCCGTTTCACTTCGAAGGCCAGCGCCGCATGCGGTGCGCCGAGGCCGGTATACTGGAACTCCAGAAGGCCGTGGACACGCTCATCATCATCCCGAACCAGAACCTGTTCCGGGTTGCGAATGAGAAGACCACCTTCGTCGACGCCTTCGCGATGGCCGATCAGGTGCTTTACTCGGGTGTCGCCTGCATCACTGACCTGATGGTGAAGGAAGGCCTGATCAATCTCGACTTCGCCGACGTCCGCGCCATCATGCGCGAGATGGGCAAGGCGATGATGGGTACCGGCGAGGCCGAAGGCGAGAAGCGCGCGCTGCGCGCCGCCGAAGCCGCGATCTCCAACCCGCTGATCGACGACGTCTCGATGCGCGGCGCCAAGGGCCTGCTGGTGTCGATCACCGGCGGCAACGACCTGACGCTGTACGAAGTCGATGAAGCGGCGACCCGTATCCGCGAGGAACTGGACAGCGAAGCCAACATCATCGTCGGCGCGACCTTCGATGAAGGCCTCAATGGCATCATCCGCGTGTCGGTGGTCGCCACCGGCGTCGATCAGGTCGGTGTCACGGCCGCGAAGCCGTCGGCTGCGGAGCAGCGTCTGGCCGAGGCGGCGCGTGCCGCCCGTGCCGAAGTCCAGAGCCGCACTGTTGCTGCGCCGGCGCCGGTACAGGCTCCGGCCCAGCCGGCTGCCATGTTGCGTCCCTCGCTTGACGCCCAGGCTACCGCTGCTGTGGCAGCGGCCTTGATGCCCAAGGTGTCCGACGACCTGACGATCCGCCCGATCCAGCAGAAGCCTTCGCTGTTCATCGAGCCGATCACCCAGGAAGCCCCGGTGGAGCCTGCGATGCCCGCAGCGTTCATCCCGCCGCAGGCCGAACGCACGGTGCGCGCGCCGCGCATGCCGCGTATCGACGAACTGCCGATGCCCGCGCAGAACCAGATCCGCGCCCGCGACCAGCAGGCCGAGGTTCAGGAAGACCCGCTGGAGAAGCCGCGCATGTCGCTGCTACAGCGGCTGGCCTCGGTTGGCCTCGGCCGCAAGGAAGAGGACGAACAGCGCCGGACGGCGCCTCCAGCCCCACGCCAGCAGATGCCGGCGCTGCCGACACGCCCGGCTCCCCGGATGCCGTCCGCGAATCAGCAGGAGCCGATTTCGGAGTTCGCCAAGCGTCCGGCGCCCCAGGGGCTCGATCCGCATGGCCGTCAGGCACCTGCCGCGGCGCCTGTGGATGACGACCAGCTCGACATTCCAGCCTTCCTGCGCCGCCAGTCGAATTAAGGAAGGTTAACGCCTGATGTACACGGACCTCTGCGAAAGCAGGGGCCCGTTTTCGTTTCAGGGGTGGCTATCGGACTGCACTTAAAGGGCTTTTCCGGAAGGACGTTTTAGGCGTCCGTCACCCTGTGATTAACTGTTACACGGTAGAAATTAACCTTTTGGCCTGTTTCGTTAAGCCTTTGATACAATGGCGAAAGACGGGCAAAAAACCGCCGATTCAAAGGTAACAGTTGGTAAAAAAGCGTGAATTGGTGAGGGGGCCTGCGCAGGCTAATCTCCACAGGGTCAAGGCGCTTTTCGCTTGGGGCAATGCGGAACCCGGTCAGCCGACAGGTCAGACTTGGAACCGGAAATTGGGCGAAACAGCGGCTCGACAGGACGACTGGGTAGTAAGTTACCAAGGGGTAGGGGATCGGGTCGAAGCATCGGGATACAGGCGCGAATTGGTCTTTAGCGGATCAGTGCAACCCAGACTCGAAGCAACGGCACGACACGACAACAGCATGAAGTCCGGCAAGCAAACCACGCTGCGCGACGATGCCTCGCTTTCGGGCATTGGCGTTCATTCAAATCTGCCCGTGACTTTGACGCTTCGCCCCGCCGAGGCCGATACCGGCATTACTTTCATCCGCACTGGCAGCAACGGACAGCCGCGCCGCGAAATCCGCGCCGATGTCCGTGCCGTGACGGCCACCGAATTTGCGACCGTCCTTGGCGACAGCCATGGCCCGCTGTGCTCGACCTCCGAACATGTCCTGGCTGCGATTTCGGCGCTTGGCGTCGATAACGTGATCGTCGAAATCGACGGGCCGGAAGTGCCGATCATGGACGGCAGCGCCGACGCTTTCGTCGCCGCCATCGACAAGGCCGGCATCGTGACGCTCGACGAGCCGCGCCGTTACATCAAGGTTTTGAAGCCGGTTCGTGTCGTCCGTGGCGACGCTTACGGCGAACTCCTCCCGAACGACCGCGGCCTGCGCGTCGAGACGGAAATCAACTTCGACCATCCGCTGATCGGTCATCAGATCTGCGCGATGGATATCGACGCCAACAGCTTCCGCCGCGAACTTTCCCGCGCACGCACCTTCGGCTTCATGAAGGATGTGGCGAAGCTCTGGAGCGCCGGTTACGCGCTTGGCGCCAATTTCGACAACACGCTGGTGATCAGCGAAGAGCGCGTTCTTAATCCCGACGGCATGCGCTTTGCCGACGAGTTCGTGCGCCACAAGGCGCTCGATGGGGTCGGTGATCTCGCGCTTGCCGGTGCGCCGCTGCTGGCGACCTACCGCTCGGTGCGGGGTGGCCACAAGATCAACCACGCCGTGCTGTGCGCGCTGATGGCCGATCCGACGGCTTGGACCTATGTCACCGTCGGGAACACGCCCCGCCGCGTCCGTGGCCATGCCGATATTCCGGCCAGCCTGCCGGCCCCGACCTACGGCCCGGACGTTTCCTGAACTTTTACATCGTTTGGCGCTGCGGGATCGGACAGGCGCGTCCGGTTGGCCGCCGATTGCGCGCGATTGCGGTAATAAACCCGCCATATCTTCGAAATATCAACCAATTGGACTTAACCATCTGCCACATTCCGGGCCGAATACTGGCGTAACCGGGTTTGCGCGGATGGCCCTCGGGGGCTAATCCTAACCGGGACCGCCACCGGCTCCAGGGGCTAGGCGGCATTCATGACGGGAACGGGTTGGTTTTGATGCTTGTGCGTGCAGGTCGCCCGCAGGGTTCGGGTCGCTGGGGCCGTGCCTGTGCACGTCTGGCAGTTTTGCTGTTTGCCGGCCTGTTGCTGGCCAACTGTGGCGCCAATTCATTCAATCTGTTCGGTTCCGGCGACGATACGCCGCCCGATGAACCCGCCGACCGCCTCTACACCGAAGGCGTGTTCCTGCTCAACGAAGAGAAGAATTACAAGGGCGCGGCCAAGAAGTTCGAGGAAGTCGACCGCCAGCACCCCTATTCGGAATGGGCGCGCAAGGCGCTGATCATGTCGGCCTACGCCTACTATGAAGGCCGGGCCTATGACGATTCCATCGCATCGGCGCGCCGCTATATCAGCCTGCATCCCGGCAGCCCCGAGGCGCCGTATGCGCAGTACCTGATCGGCTCGTCCTACTTCGACCAGATCCCCGACGTTACCCGCGACCAGGGCCGCACCGAGCGTGCCATTTCCGCGCTGGAAGAAGTCACCCGCAAGTATCCGAACACGGAATATGCGCAGTCGGCCAAGAAGAAGATCGAGATGGGCCGCGACCAGCTCGCCGCCAAGGAAATGGAAATCGGCCGGGTCAATCAGGGCAAAAAGAATTTCACCGGCGCGATCAACCGCTTCAAGATCGTCGTGACGCAGTACCAGACCACGCGCCACGTCGAGGAGGCGCTGCTGCGCCTGACCGAATGCTACATGGCGCTCGGTATCGTGCAGGAAGCGCAGACCGCTGCCGCCGTGCTGGGGCACAACTTCCCGGACAGCCCGTGGTACCAGGACGCCTATAACCTCGTGAAGGGCGGCGGGCTGGAACCCAAGGAAAAAGACGATTCCTGGATCACCAAGGCCTTCAAGAAGGTCGGGTTGGGCTAGTCATCCTCGTGTTTCTTGATGTGTGTACTGCATGGCCGGGCTTGTCCCGGCCATGCGCGTCTTTAAAGTTGGCGCGACTCAGGGAACAACCGGCACGGGTTTCATGCTGACCAGGCTTTCGATCCGCGACATCGTCCTGATTGACCGGCTCGACATTGATTTTGCTTCCGGATTGTCGGTGCTTACCGGCGAAACCGGCGCAGGAAAATCCATCCTGCTCGATTCGTTCGCGCTGGCGCTCGGCGCGCGCGGCGACGCCGGGCTTGTGCGGCAGGGTGCGGAACAAGGGCAGGTCACGGCGGCATTCGAACTGGCAAGGAAGCATCCGGCCTACGCGGTGCTGGCCGACAACGATATTGTCATCGAAGACGAGCTTATTCTGCGCCGCGTGCAGTTTGCCGATGGGCGGACGCGCGCCTTCGTCAACGATCAGCCGGTCGGCGTGCAGATTTTGCGCAGTCTTGGCGCAACGCTGGTCGAAATCCATGGCCAGCATGACGACCGCGCGCTGGTCGATGCGGCGACCCACCGCCGGCTGCTGGATGCTTTTGGCGGGCTGGAAAGCGCATCTGCTGGCGTTGCCGCGCTCTGGGAAGCCCGTCGCAGCGCGGAACAAGCGGTTGCCGGGCATCGCGCAGGCATTGAACGGGCGCTGCGCGAAGCGGAATATCTGCGCCACGCCGCCGATGAACTTCAAAAGCTCGCGCCGCAAGCCGGCGAGGAAACCGAACTGGCGGCGCGCCGCGCCACCATGATGCAGGGCGAAAAAGTCGCCGAGGATTTGCGCGATGCCTATGACGCGGTATCGGGTTCCGCGTCGCCGGTGCCGGCATTCTCGGCGGCGGTGCGTCGTCTTGAGCGGCGCAAGTCGCAGGCGCCTGAACTGATCGAGCCGTCGGCGCAGGCATTGGACACCGCGCTGAACGCCATCGAGGAAGCGCGCACCCATCTCGAACGCGCGCTGCGGGCTGCCGACCACGACCCGCTGGAGCTGGAGCGCATCGAGGAACGGCTGTTCGCGTTGCGCGCCGCCGGCCGCAAATACAATACGCCGGTCGATGGGCTTGCCGCACTCGCCGCGCGCTACGTGGCCGATCTGGCGCAGATCGATGCCGGCGCGGAGCAACTCGTCGCGCTGGAAAAGGCCGCACGCGAAGCAGCCCTTGCCTATGATGAGCAGGCCAAGGCGCTCTCTGCCAAGCGCAAGAAAACCACCGACAAACTCGACAAGGCGGTGAATGCCGAGCTTGCGCCGCTCAAACTCGAACGCGCGAAATTTTCCACCGCCCTCGAAATCACGGAGCCTGGACCGCATGGCATCGACCGCGCGGAATTCTGGGTGCAGACCAATCCCGGCACCAAGCCCGGCCCGATGATGAAGGTCGCCTCGGGCGGCGAACTCGCGCGCTTCATGCTGGCGCTGAAAGTCGTGCTGGCGGATCGCGGCTCCGCGCCGACCCTGGTGTTCGACGAAATCGATACCGGCGTCGGCGGCGCGGTGGCAGACGCCATCGGCATGCGGCTTGGCAAGCTCGGCGGCCGCGTGCAGGCGCTGGCCGTGACGCACGCGCCGCAGGTTGCTGCGCGCGCCGACCATCACTACCTCATCAGCAAGGATGCGCTCGACAAGGGCAAGCGCGTTGCGACCCGCGTCACTGAGCTTGCCACGGACCGCCGCCGCGAGGAAATCGCCCGTATGCTGGCCGGCGCCGAAATCACCGCCGAGGCACGCGCCGCAGCCGACCGGCTGATCAAGGCCGCGAGCTAGGGCATGATCCCGAAAAGTGGATGCCGGTTTTCGGATCAGATCATGCCCAAACAAAAAGATAGGCGCGGCGCGCAACCAGCGTAAAGTTTCTCCATGGCCAAAACGCCTTCCAAATCCGCCGCCCAGATTGCCGTCGAAGACCTGTCCGAGAAATGGGCCAAGGCCGAATACGCGCGGCTTGAGGCCGAGATCACCGAACACGACAGGAGCTACTACCAGCAGGACGCGCCGACAGTCACCGACGCCGAATACGACGCGCTGCGCCAACGCTATGTCGCCATCGAGGAAAAATTCCCGAACCTCAAGACGCTGCAAAGCCTTTCGCTGAAGGTCGGCGCCAAGCCCGCGCGCGGCTTCGCAAAAGTGCGTCATGCGGTGCCGATGCTGTCGCTCGATAATGCGTTCAGCCCGGAAGACGTTACGGATTTTGTCGGCCGCATCAAGCGGTTCCTGAAACTGGCCGACGACGAGAAAACTCCATTCACCGCCGAACCCAAGATCGATGGTCTCTCGCTGTCGCTGCGCTATGAGGGCGGCAAGCTGGTCAATGGCGCGACGCGCGGCGACGGCGCGGAAGGCGAGGACGTGACCGCCAACGTCAGGACCGTGAAGGAAATCCCGCACGAACTGAAGGGCAAGAACATTCCGGCGGTGTGCGAAATCCGCGGCGAAATCTATATGATCAAGGCGGCGTTCCTCGAACTCAACCGCAAGCAGGAGGAAGCGGGCGAACAGCTCTACGTCAATCCGCGCAACACGGCGGCAGGATCCTTGCGCCAGAAGGACGCTAGCGTCACGGCTTCCCGCCCGATGCATTTCTTCGCCTATGCGTGGGGCGAGTTGAGTGAACGCCCGGCAGAGACGCAATCGGGGATGCTCAAGTGGCTGGCGAGCGTTGGCTTCAAGACCAATCCACTGACCAAGGTCTGCAAGTCGATCGACGACCTGATCGCATTTCATGAAAGCATCGGCGAGCAGCGCGCCACGCTCGATTACGATATCGACGGCGTCGTCTACAAGGTGGACCGCCTCGACTGGCAGGATCGCCTTGGATTTATCTCGCGCACGCCGCGCTGGGCCATTGCGCATAAGTTCGCCGCCGAGCGTGCGACGACCGTGCTGCGCGACATCGAAATTCAGGTCGGCCGCACCGGCGCGCTGACGCCGGTCGGCAAGCTCGATCCTGTCGGCGTGGGCGGCGTGATCGTGCAGAACGTCACGCTGCATAATTTCGACGAGATCGAACGGCTGGGTCTCAGGATCGGCGATACGGTTGAAATCCAGCGCGCGGGTGACGTCATTCCGCAGGTGCTGGGTGTCGTCGAGGACAAGCCGCGCGGGACCACGAAGATTTCCGTTCCCGCCAAATGTCCGTGTCACCTCAAGACCGATGTGATGCGCCAGAAGATCGCGACCGGCGAGGAATCCGTCGTTGTCCGCTGCACGGGCGAGTTCGCGTGCCCGTTCCAGCGCAAGGAACACCTGCGCCATTTCGTATCGCGCCGCGCCTACGATATCGACGGGCTTGGCGAAAAGCAGATCGAACTGTTCTACGAGAACGAATGGGTGAGGGAGCCTGCCGATATCTTTACGCTCGAAAAACGCAACGGCAAGATCAAGCTAGAGGCGGTCGAGGGTTACGGCCAGACCTCGGTGCGCAACCTGTTCGACGCCATCGACGCACGGCGGCGGATCGCGCTCGACCGCTTCATCTATGCGCTCGGCATGCGCCACGTCGGCGATACGACGGCGCTCGCCTTGGCCCGCGGCTATGGCTCATGGGATGCGTTCCATGACGCCGCGCTGAAGGCCGCCAGGGGCGATACGGAAGCGCGCGAGGAAATGGACGCGCTCGACCAGATTGGCGACACCGTGATCGAAAGCATCGCGGCGTTCTTCCATGAGAAGCACAACCTCGGCATGGTTGAGCGGCTGACGAAGGAAGTCACGATCCTCGACGCCGAGAAGCCCAAGGATTCGCCCGTCGCTGGCAAGACGGTGGTGTTCACCGGCGCGCTGGAAAAGATGACGCGCGACGAGGCCAAGGCGATGGCCGAGCAGCTTGGCGCAAAAGTCTCCGGCTCGGTGTCGAAAAAGACCGACTATGTCGTGGCGGGGCCGGGCGCGGGCTCGAAGCTCGACAAGGCGCGTGCCGAAGGCGTCAACGTCATGACCGAAGACGAATGGTTTGTGCTGATCGGCGGCAAGTAGGGCGGTTACTTCGCTTTCGTGCGTGGATGCGGCTGCACCAGCAAGACAAACGCCAGCAATCCGCCCGCCGCGACCAGGATCATGTGCAGGACCATCGGGAACGGCGTCGTCGCATAGGCGACGAGATGGCCGGCGAGCTGGGCAGTGAACGCGCCGAAGAACATCTGCGTTGCCCCGACGATGCCTGAAGCCGTGCCCGCCGCCTGCGGCCGCACGCTGACTGCGCCGGCAATCGCGTTCGGCAGCATGATGCCATTGCCGATGCCCATGACGGTGCCGGCGGTGACGATCACCAGCGGCCCGACCGTATCGACGAAGGGCAGCAGCGCGAGGCCGCACAGGGCGCCAAGCAGGTTGATGATATTGCCCCACCACAGCATGTGATCGATGCCGAAGCGCACCGACAGCCGCGAGGTGACGAAGTTGCCGATGATGTAGCCCAGCGCGGTCGGGATGAACCACAGGCCATACTCGGCGGAACTCCTGTGCATCATGGTGATGATGACGTGCGGCCCCGCGCCGACGTAAACGAAGAACGCGCCGGAGCCGAAAGCGGCACTGAGGATATAGCCGACGAAGCGCTTGTTGCGGAACAGCGCGCCGATGTTCATGCGGAATGTGTCGCGCGCGACGCCCGGCGCCATCTCGGCGCGGGTTTCCGGCAGCATCCGCCACGTCCACACCAGCACGATGAATGAAGCGGTGGCCGCGAATGCGAAGATCGCCTGCCAGCCGAACAGCGTTTCGAGGATGCCGCCGATCAGCGGCGAGATCATTGGCGCCAGCGCCATGGCGCTGGCGACGAGGCCGATCATCTGCGCGGAACGCTCGCGGCCGAACAGATCGCGGATGATGGCGCGGCCGATGGCGACGCCGGTCGCGCCGCCGATGGCCTGCAGGAAGCGCATGGCGATCAGCGCCGGCGCGTTCGGCATGAAGATCGCGGCGAGGCCCGCGCACGTCGTCAGTGCAAAGCCGACCAGCAGCACCGGCCTGCGGCCAAAGCGGTCGGACAATGGGCCGGTGAACAGCTGCGCGGTCGCAAGACCGAGAATATAGACCGAGATCGTCATCTGCACGGTCTCGGTGTCGCTCGCCAGAATCTGCACGAGCTTGGGGACGGCCGGCACAAGGATATTGAGCGACATCGCGCCGATGGCGGTCATGGTCATCAGCAGCGCAAGCAGACGCCACGGCGTCGTACCGTCGTCTTTCGCAGGCGCGGGTTTTGGTACTAGCGGTTCCACAAGGGGCCGATCACGTTGCGGCAAGCGGCCGGGTGGCGGCCTCGAGCCATGCGGCGTCCGTGCCATCGAGTTGCGGCGCAAGCGTGTCGCGCACGCGCGCGTGATAACCGTCGATCCACACGGCCTCACCGGAATCCAGCATTGCCAGCACGATGAGGGTGCGGTCGATGGGGGCCAGCGTCAGCGTCTCGAATGCGTTGAGCGGGCGCTCGGCGCCGGCGACGGTGGCTTCCGTGACCAGCACCAGATTTTCGATGCGGATGCCGTAGTGGCCGGCTTTGTAATAGCCCGGCTCGTTCGACAGGATCATGCCGCGCTTGAGGGCTGCGCCGCCGAGCTTGGAAATGCGCGCCGGGCCTTCGTGCACGGAAAGATAGCTGCCGACGCCGTGGCCGGTGCCATGATCGAAGTCAAGGCCGGCGCTCCACAGGTGCTGGCGCGCGAAACTGTCGAGCTGCGCGCCGGTGGTGCCGTCCGGGAAGACCGCGCGGGCGATGCCGATGTGGCCTTTGAGGACGCGCGTGAAGCGGTCGCGCATTTCCGCGCTCGGCGTGCCGATGGCGACCGTGCGGGTGATGTCGGTGGTGCCGTCTTCGTATTGCGCGCCGGAATCGACGAGGAAGAGTTCGCCGGTGCCGATGGTGCGGTTGGTCTTGCGGGTGACGCGGTAATGCACAATCGCGCCATTCGGCCCGCTGCCGGAGATCGTTGGAAACGAGACGTCCTTGAGCAGGCCGGTGTTGCGGCGGAAGCCTTCCAGCGCCTCGACGGCGGCGATTTCGGTCAGCTTGCCGGTGCCGGCCTCGCGCGACAGCCACGCCAGGAATTTTGTGACAGCAATGCCGTCGCGGACATGCGCGCTGCGGGTGCCTGCGATCTCGGCAGCATTCTTGATCGCCTTCATCAGGGTGATCGGGTCGGCACCGCGCGCGGTCTTGCCGCCGGCCTGCGTGACGATGCGGTTCACCGCATCGGCGGCGGTCGCCTGATCGAGCCGGATGCTTTTGCCGTTGAATCCCTGAAGGTCGCTGGTGAAGGCGGCGGGTTCGCGCACATCGGCGATTTTTTCGAGCGCGGCGCGGACGGCATGGGTCAGCTTGCCGGCGTCGATATAGACGGCGGGGCGGTCTTGCTGCGGCACGGTGGCGAAGGCAAGCGCCAGCGGCGTATGCGCAACGTCGTTGCCGCGGATGTTGAAGGTCCACGCCACGGCATGGGGATCGGTGACGACCAGCGCGTCGTTCTTGAGCTTGCCGAGTTCGTCCTGGATATTCCTGAGTTTTTCCCCCGCCGCGATGCCGGCATATTTCAGGTCATGCAGCACGACCTTGCCCTGCGGTGGCGCGGGGCGGTTGTTCCAGATCGCATCGAAGGGGTCGCCGTCGGCAGGCTTCAGTGTTGCGCCCGCTGCCGTGCAGCCGCGCGACAACCGTTCCGCGCCTTCGACGGTGTGCAGCCACGGGTCATAGCCGAGCGTCGCGCCCGCCGTCAGGTTGGCTTCGAGCCAGGCTTCCGGCGTTGTTTCGGCAATCGGCACGATGGCAAAAATGTTTGTGTCGATCTGGTCCCTGGCCTGCAACGTGTAGCGGCCATCGACGAACAGCGCGGCGCGATCCTGCAGCACGATGGCTGTGCCGGCCGAGCCGGTAAATCCGGTGAGCCACATCAGCCGCTCGTCGGCCGGCGCGACATATTCATTCTGGTGGCGATCGGAGCGCGGAACGACAAAGCCGGAGAGATCGCGGCGCGTGAGTTCCGCACGCAATGCGGCGACCCGCGGCGCGGATGCGGCGGGATCGGATTCGTCATCGAACGACTGAAAGTGTGCGCCGGTCATGGTTGCTTTCTCTTGGCTGCAATCTAGGGTCGGCAGTCCCACGCGGCAACGGCCATGTCATGAATGCGCGCTATGCGCCAAGGCTTCAAAATCAACGTCGCAAAATCAGCGTGCACCAGCCGTCGAGCGTCATCTTGCGCTCCAGCGCAAGACCTTGCATGCGATACGCCGACAGGGCTGCATTGGCATGTGACGGCAGCAGGCCCGACAGTACCATGCGGCCATTGCGCGCGAGCAATTTCGATAGCGGCGCTGCGAGCTGCTTCAGCGGCGTCAGGATGATGTTGGCGAAAATCAGGTCGTAGGGGCTGGGGGCGCGCAGCGCATGGGCCGCAACGCCTTGGGCGTGGACGAACGCGATCAGCGCCGCTGTGCGATTGAGCCGCGCATTCTCGCGCGCGACGATCACTGAAACCTTGTCGATGTCGCTTGCGATCACGCGGGTGTGCAACGCCGCCGCTGCGGCGATGGCCAGCACGCCGGTGCCGGTGCCGACGTCGAGGATATGTTTCGGCTTGCGCGCGCGCAGCAGCAGGTCGAGCGCGACAAGGCAGCCGCGCGTGGTGCCGTGATGGCCGGTGCCGAAGGCCAGTGCGGCTTCGATCTCGATCGGGATGCGGGCGTTCTTCGCGCGGGCGCGATCGTGCGAGCCATGAATGAGGAAGCGGCCGGCTTCGACAGGCGCGAGGCCTTCAAGACTTGCCGCCACCCAGTCCCGGGTTTCGACGGTACCGAAGGCGAGCGCCTTCGCCGTCGCGTCGCCGGCAATGTCCGCGACCAGGCTGGTGAGCTTCTTGCGGTCGAACGCGTCAGCGGAATGAATCTCGACATCCCATTGGCCCTCGGTGACCTCGAAAGCCGAAACGCTGACGTATTCGAGGTGCTCGGCCAGCAGGTCGGCCAGCCGCCTGGCGGTTGCGGTGTCGGTGGCGACGCGGGCGTAGGACGCGGCCTTGTCGAGGGCGTTCGGGTGAGCGGAATTCACAGGTTATCCAGTCGTTTGAATGCAGGCTTTGTAGCTGAAAAAGCTGATGTGGGTCAGTTTGTTATGGCGGTTTTGCCTGAACTTGTCCCCGAAGTTTTCCACACACCCCCCGTGTGCGAGGGAGTAGCCATTTCCGGGGGCGGTTTTCCCCCGTCTGTCCCCGGCTTTTCCACCGGCTGATCCCCAAATTCAATGGTCTTGTTCACAGGATACGCAACCGTCACGCGCGGCCAGACGGCTTCCTCCGCCCGTCACCCGCGTGCAAGGTTGCTGTGACCGTTGGATTGGAAAATTCAGGATCGGCGATGCTCGAGCTTTATCACACGGCCACCTCGACATGCAGCCAGAAGGTGCGGATGACGCTCGCCGAGAAGGGCGTCGAATTCGTCAGCCGCAACGTCAACCTGCGCCTCAACGAAAACCTCACGCCGGAATATCTCAAGCTTAATCCCAATGGTGTCGTGCCGACGCTGGTTCACGACGGCAACGTCATTCTGGATTCGAGCGTGATCTGCGAATATCTCGATGAGGTTTTTCCACAGCCGCGCCTTGGCCCTGACGATGCCGTCGGCCGTGCGCACCTGCGCAAGTGGCTGCGCTTTCTGGAAGAAGTGCCGACCGCCGCCATTCGCGTGCCGACGTTTCACATGGCGCTCAAGCCGTTCGCGGGCGTCGATCAGGAAACCTATCGCACCGAGCGCGCCGATATTCGTCCGCTGCGCAAACACTTTTATCGCAAGATGAAATCCGGCGGATTTTCACAGGACGAAATCGAAGCATCGCTGGATCAACTCGATTTGACCCTGCGGCGGATGGAAGACGCGCTCGCCAAAGGCCCCTGGCTGATGGGGCAGCAATTCTCGCTTGCCGATATCGTGGTGATCCCGACCATCGACCGCCTCGACGACCTCGGCATGGCCGGTATGTGGCGCGGCTATCCGGGCGTCACGGCCTGGTATGCGCGGATCAAGGCGCGGCCGTCCTATGTTACGGCGTTTTATCCCGGCAGCCGGATTTCCCAATCGGGCGTCACAAT
Source organism: Hyphomicrobiaceae bacterium (assembly GCA_947472885.1). Taxonomy (GTDB): domain Bacteria; phylum Pseudomonadota; class Alphaproteobacteria; order Rhizobiales; family Xanthobacteraceae; genus CANJBX01. The sequence goes on along the minus strand of CANJBX010000015.1, from coordinate 16,479 downwards.
TGCGCCCTTGGGCGGCGGTATTTCTCAGTCTACGGTGCGCCGCAAGGGCGGCGAGTAACAGGGGAGAAGTTGTCATGTCGAGGACAGCTGCGGCGCTGATGGCGTCGGGTCTTGTCGCTGCCGGACTGGTTTCTTTTGCAGGCGGGGCTTCATCTGCGCCCGTTGCGGGTGGCGCGGTGATGAAGGCCGCTGCGCACGAAATCACGGCGCTGCCGAATGTCGAAGCCGTGCGCTGGCGTGGGCGCGGTGGTTATCGCGGCGGATGGGGCTATGGCGGGTTTGCTGCGGGTGCTTTGCTCGGCAGTGGTCTTGCTTATCGGTACTACGCGCCGCCGCCGTATTACGCGCCATATTATGCCCAGCCTTACGGCCCGCCGCCGACCTATTACGCCGAAGATAGCGGCGATGTCGGATACTGCATGCGGCGGTTCAAATCCTACGATCCGCGTTCCGGCACGTATCTGGGGTACGACGGCATTCGCCACCCTTGCCCCTAGCGATAATCGACGGTTTGGCCTCATCCCCCGCTTTTGATTGGGTAAGGTGAGGTCATTCTGCCGCGGCCTTGTTGCCGGTTGGATCAAAAGCGGCCGATCGCGGGAATAAAGGCTTAACAAAAGCGGGTTATGCTTTTTGCCTCGCAGGCGTGGCCTTTCTGGATGTTCTGACGCCGTTTTGTGAAAGTAGTTCCAGCGTATGTGGCGTTCGGATAAAAAGCCGGCGAAGATCCGCAAAAGCGTCCTGCCGCCCAGCGAGCGGCAACTTTTCTGGGCCAAGGAAGACCGCGTGGCCAACAAGACGCAATTCCACTATCTCGAAAGCAAGTGGACATCCAAGGCGCGCAGCAAGGCGGTTGAGGTTGAGGTGCCTGTGGCGGCGGTCGATCCGTCAATGCCAGCCTGGATGAACTATCGTAAAACGCCCAAAGCGCCGACGATTTATTTCCGCACCAAGGCCGTCACCAAAAGCCCGCCGAAAAAGCCGGTCTAGCTCAGCGGCATTGTCAGAATTTCCGCGATTGTACGCGATAGCCGAGGATCGTGGTTTCGCCGAGCGACTTTGCCGCCTCAAGGCGCTGCAATCCTTCCACCAGCACGAAGCGTTCGCCATCGTCGCGCACCATGATCGGCGTCTGCAGGCCGTCGGCGGCGATGCTCCTGGCAATTTCAGCGACGACTTCAGGCTTGATCGTGAGACGCCGCTTCACCGGCACGTAGATTTTAGCAATGTCGAACGTCTCGCGCTTCATCATGGCTGACGCTCCGTAAATGTTCGTGCAAGCCTACGCGCTATGAACCTGCGTGTCGCGGGTGTTACGCGTGGCCGAATCCTGCCCGTATCAGCCGGACAATGGCGAGGTCGAGGGATGACAGGAACTGCGAACGGTCGCGGGGCGAAAACGGCTGCGGCCCGCCGGTGATGGCGCCGGCAGAGCGCAGATCCGCCATCAGGTTGCGGGTCGCCAGCACGTTGCCGATGGCGCTCTCGGTGAACGGCTTGCCATTCGGCGCGATCACGGTGGCGCCGGTTTTCACGCCGCGGGCGGCGAGCGGCACGTCGGCAGTAACGATGATGTCGCCCTGTTTCGCGCGCTCGGCGATCCAGTTGTCGGCGATATCCATGCCTTCCGGCACGACAATCCGCTCGATCAACGCGCCGCCGGTATATTCACGCGGGATCGCAATCGGGCTGTTGCTGACGACGAAAACCCTGATCGCGACGCCTTTCGTCGCGTGCCGCTCGGCGACGCGGTAAATCTCCGCCTTTACCGGACAGGCGTCGGCATCGACGTAAAGGGTAATGGCCTGGGAGGGGGTGGATTCGCTCACGGTCATTTTTACCATATCCGATTTGGTTGCTGACCGGCTTTTGCGGGCGCTCTATAGGTTGTCATCACTTATTCGGCTGGGGATTTATTTTGGCGACCTTCCGACGCGTCCATTTCATCGGCATCGCGGGCGCCGGCATGAGCGCCGTGGCGAAGCTGTTGCACGACAGCGGCGTGGTCGTCACGGGCTCGGACGAAGGCGTCTATCCGCCGGTTTCCGACTTTCTGAAAGACCTCGGCATTCCCTACCAGACCAGCTATGCCGCCGGGAACCTGCCACGCGATGCGGACCTCATTGTCATCGGCAAGAACGCCAAGCTGGTGCCTGAGACCAATCCTGAAGTCGCAGCGGCTTACGCGAGCGGCATTCGCATCATGTCGTTTCCCGAAGTCCTGAGCGAGATATCCTCAGCCAAGGACACCATCGTTGTCGCCGGTGCATTCGGCAAATCGACCAGCACGGCGCTGTTCGCCCATTGCCTCGAAAGCCTGCCGGCATCGAGCGCAGGATACGATTCATCCTGGTTCATTGGCGCGATCCCGCTGACGCCATCGACCAATGCGCGGATGGGGAAGGGCAAGCTGTTCGTGCTGGAAGGCGACGAGTATCCGTCGTCGAACACCGATCCGCGCTCGAAGTTCCTGCATTACCATCCCAGGCATCTCCTGATCACGCCGATTGCACACGACCACGTCAATATTTTTCCGACACCAGCGGATTACGTCGCGCCATTCATCGAACTGACGAAGCTCGTTCCGGCGGACGGCAGCATCGTGATGTGTCTTGAGGGGCCGCTGAGCGCGGACGTGCTGACCAGAATCGCCCGCCCGGTCGTTACCTACGGCGTTCACAGGGGCGAATATCACGCCGCCGATATCGTCTGGGGCGAACGCACGCGCTTCACCTTGATGCGCGGCGCTGAAAAGATTGTATCGCTCGAAACCAACCAGCTTGGCGAACACAATATCCAGAACATCGTTGGCGTCGCGGCATTCTTGCTCACGCACAACATCGCTACGCCGGAACAGATCGCGACGGCGATTGCGAGCTTCCGCGGCATTCGCCGCAGGCTGGACCGCAAATCGGAAAAGACGCGGCTGCCGATTTTCGAGGGCTTTGGTTCATCCTACGACAAGGCGCGCAGCGCCATTGCGGCGATGAAGCAGCACTTCCCCGCGCAGCGGCTGGTGGTTGTGTTCGAGCCGCACACGTTTTCCTGGCGCAACCGGGAATCCATCGGCTGGTATGACGATGTGTTCGGCGGCGCCAGCAAGGTCTACATCTTCGAGCCGGCAGCGCAGGGCGCGGCGACCCATGCGCAGATCTCGCAGGATGAAATCGTCGCGCGCGTCATCAAGGCAGGTTTCGACGCCGAGCCGATCTCCGATCCCGAACATGCGCTCAATACAATCGGCGGGTCGCTGCGAGCGGATGATGTCGTGCTGTTGTTGACGTCCGGGAATCTCGGCGGATTGATCGAGCGCATTCCGCTGATGGCCGAGCAGAAATTCCCGCTCTAGCTTTTGTGATATCGGCTTCAGCCGCCCATGCGCGCCAGCCCGCATGGTAAATGCTTTATTACAAAATACCCGTTTGAAGTGTGGTCTGCTTTAGTTCAGCTCTCAGCTTTGCCGTGCATCATTGCTGGCATGAACAGGCCGCTTTTCTTTTCCGACCGCAGAACACACGCGCGCATTCGCGTCTGCAAGCCCGCGAAGATCGTGTTCAACGCCCGCGCTTCCGTGCTCGATTGCACCGTGCGCAACATCAGCGATACGGGCGCCTGCCTCGTGCTTGCGGCCCCGGCGGTGCTGCCGCCGGAATTCGAACTGAGCTTCGACGAACTCGCCATCGTGCATTGCTGCAGGATGGTGTGGCGCTTCGACATGCGGATGGGCGTCGCGTTCAGGGCGTGATCCCCGAAAAGTGGGCTTCCGGTTTTCGGACAAGGATCACGCGAGGCCAGGCGTGATCCGCCGAAAGTGACGGCGCGTTGTGCCCTTACTTGAAGACGCCGCTGGTGTAGATGGCTATTCCAAAGCACGCGGCCGCCACCGCGAGGATGAGCCAGCTCATGCCCGTGGGGTTTTCCAGCGCGGCGTTGGAGGGGTTCGTCGGATCGTAATGGACTTCGACGTCCCGGCCTTTCGGATAACGCGCGGCGACCTTTTCTGCCCAGGCCTTCGAGCCGGAAGTTGTGCTGCTGAGGTTGATCCGGCGGCTGCGATAGCGGTTGCCGTTGAAGGTGTAGGAATATTCCACAACGGGTGTGTAGTAGATGCGCGCGGGGCCGTTATCGGTATCGCGATGGCTTTCGGTCGTGCTGATTTCGATCTTGCCGCTGACGTAAGGCCAGTTGGTCGCCTGCTTCATCATGTGCCGCACGCCGAAGAAGGCCAGCAGCATCACAAGACCGAAACACGCAGCGAAAATGGTCACGGGTGCGTCCGCGTTCGGCGCTGCGTTCGCGAGCAGGTGCGATGCGTTGGTGGTCAGGTAGTAGATCGCCGCAGCGCCGCCGATGAAGAATAGTGCAATTGCCGCGCAGCCCGGCCCGAAGCCCTTGGGTACATCGCGCTCCAGCACGCAATCCGTAGGGTGCTTTGGATCGTAGTAGACCGTGACCGTCGTGCCGGTCTTGTAACGTGCGAGCGTTGCTTCGAGGTTGGCGCCGCCGGCGTCTTCGCCGATACTGATGCGGTTGCCGCGCCATTTTTGTCCGTTGACGGTGAATTCATATTCCACGACGGGGACGTTGGTGACGGTCGTCTCCGAACCGGGGAACTGATGATGCTTTGCCTCGACACGGGAGACGACGATGCGCGCCGTGGTTTGCGACCATGTCTCCGCCTTCTTCGCCTCACGCAATTTCGCGATGACGGCGGACACGATCAGCGCGACCATCGGCAGGAAAGTAAATCCGATATAGAATTCATCCCTGTCGCTGTACGGCAGGCGCATCCGCCAGCTGTCCGGCATGTTCCAGACCAGTATTACCAGCGCGATGGAGCCGATGGTTGCGCCCAGGACGAGTGGCGGCGGCTGGCTGTTATCGCGCATGGGGTTAATCCGTGCGTTGTGTGACGGCCGCAGTCAGGTTCGCGACGATGTGATCGTGGACGAACGGTTGCATCGGGGAAGTATAGGGGAGGGTGGTGGCCGGCGAAAAGTCTCAGACGGAGAGAATTTGCCTCAAATCCGTTCGACGAAGCTGTCCACCACGCGCTTCTCGCCGGCACGGTCGAACGCGATGGTCAGCTTGTTGCCTTCGACGTGGGTGACATTGCCGTTGCCGAACTTGAGATGGAACACGCGGTCGCCGACGGCATAATCCGAGACGGTGCTGGTGGACTTCGCGACCAGTTCGCCCTCGATGGTGAGTGGCTGGCGGCTGCGGCCCGCAAACCCGGAACTGCTTTTCGCGTGCGAGGGCGCGGCCGCGCTGCGCCCCCCGAAAGCGCCGCTCTTGTCAGGTTTGGCTTTGCCGTAGTCGCCGCCGCGGGTTGCCGAGTCGTCGCTCGCATAATCGACGCCTTCCTGCTCAAAACCCTCGTCGTCGCCGAAGCTGTTGCGGCCGCGCTGCTGCGCGCGTTTCCAGCCGGGCGTCGCATAGCTTGAGCCGAATGATTCGGCCCGATCGAAGCGCGATCCGCCGCCGCCAAAGCTCGCGCCGAAGCCCGCCTTGGATTCCGCGACCTCGACGCTGTCGGCTGGCAATTCGTCGATGAAGCGCGACGGGATCGAACTCGTCCACGAACCATGGATGCGGCGGTTGGCGACGAAAAAAATCTTGGCGCGCTTGCGTGCGCGCGTGATGCCGACGTGGGCGAGGCGGCGTTCTTCCTCAAGTCCGGCGCGGCCCTGATCGTCAAGCGAACGCTGGTGCGGGATGATGCCTTCCTCCCAGCCGGGCAGGAACACGGTGTCGAACTCCAGCCCCTTCGCCGCGTGCAGCGTCATGATCGAGACGGTTTCGCCGCCTTCGTTGTTGCCGGTGTCCATGACCAGCGAGATGTGTTCGAGGAAACCCTGCAGGTTCTCGAACTCTTCCATCGAGCGCACGAGTTCCTTGAGGTTTTCAAGCCGCCCGGCGGCGTCGGCGGAGCGGTCCTTCTGCCACATTTCGGTGTAGCCACTCTCGTCCAGCACGATCTCGGCGAGCTTGTTGTGCGGCATCGCATCGCGCTGCAAGCGCCAGCGGTCGAACGACTCGACGAGGTCGCGCAGGGTTTGGCGCGGCTTGGGCTTCAATTCGTCGGTGCCGACAATGCGGCGCGTGGCTTCAAGGAGCGGCACGCCCTGCGCGCGCGCAACATCGTGCAGCTGCTTCACGGTCGCATCACCCAGCCCGCGCTTGGGAACATTGACGATGCGCTCGAACGCGAGATCGTCCGCCGGCTGATTGACCAGCCGCAGGTAAGCCAGCGCGTCGCGGATTTCCGCACGCTCGTAGAAGCGCGGGCCGCCGATGACGCGATAGGGGAGACCGAGCGTGACAAAGCGGTCTTCGAACTCGCGCATCTGGAACGACGCGCGCACCAGAATGGCGATCTGGTTGAGCGAGTGCTTCTCGCGCTGCAGCTGCTCGATCTCCTCGCCGATGGAGCGGGCTTCCTCTTCGGAATCCCATGCCGACACGACGGCGACTTTCTCGCCATCCACATCGTCGGTGCGCAGCGTCTTGCCGAGGCGGCCTTCGTTGTAGGCGATGAGATGCGACGCAGCTGCGAGGATATGGCCGGTCGAGCGATAGTTGCGCTCAAGGCGGATCACTTTCGCGCCGGGAAAATCCTTGTCGAAACGCAGGATGTTGTCCACTTCCGCGCCGCGCCAGCCATAGATCGACTGGTCATCGTCGCCGACGCAGCAGATGTTCTTCTGCGTGGTCAGATCTGGTTGGGCGGCAGCGCCGGGTCTTCCATCGGCGTCACGTCCGGCTGGCTCGGCTCTCCGACTGGCGAAGGATCCCGCGGCGGACTGTCCACCGGGTCCGGCGTCGGCGGAAGCTCCGTCGGCGTATAGCCCGGCGTCGTCTTCGGTTCCTGCACCGGCATCGGTGTTTCCGGCTGTTTCGGCTCTTGTGCCATTCAACATTCCTGACGTAGCGGGATTTGCCGTGCGCTGCGCCAGAAGCCGCAGCCACAGATACTGCGCCACGTTGGTGTCCTGGTATTCGTCCACCAGAATGAACTTGAAGCGCTGTTGGTAATCCCTCAGCACCCCCGGATGTTCCCGAAATAGCCGGATATTCTCGATCAGCAGATCGCCGAAGTCGGCGGCGTTGAGCGTCTTCAGGCGCGCCTGATAGTCCTTGTAGAGCGCAAGCCCGCGTCCGTTGGCGAACGCCATGCCTTCGCCGGCCGGCACCATGTCCGGCAGCAGGCCGCGATTTTTCCAGCCGTCGATCATGATGGCGAGCATGCGGCCCGGCCAGCGCTTCTCGTCGATGTTCTCGGCGGCGATGAGTTGCTTAAGGAGCCTGATCTGGTCGTCGGTATGGAGAATGGTGAAATCGGATTTCAGGCCGACGAGTTCGGCGTGGCGTCGCAGGATGCGTGCGCCGATGGAGTGGAACGTGCCGAGCCACGGCATGCCTTCGACCACCTGGCCGACCATCTTGCCGACGCGCTCCTTCATCTCGCGCGCCGCCTTGTTGGTGAAGGTGACGGAGAGGATTTCCTGTGGCCGCGCGCGACCGAGGCTGAGGATATGCGCGATGCGCGTGGTGAGCACGCGCGTCTTGCCGGTGCCGGCGCCCGCAAGCACCAGCACAGGACCGTCGAGCGTCTCGACTGCTTCACGCTGTTCGGGGTTCAGTCCCTGCAGATACGGCGGCACCGACATGGCACGCGCGCGCGCGGCAATGCCGCCGCCAGCGGGGGCAGACGGGTGTGGAGCTGCGTGTTTCAGCGGGTCGGCCAAGTGCGAAATGTCCTTGATTCTCTTGTGTCCTAAGATGGCATCGGCACCGCCACTTTGCGAGGGCGGCAAGCCTCTGAAATGGCTCGAAAACCGTGGGAAAACGGTAATCTCGTCATGTCATCTGCGATGGGCATGGAAATCCTGCTTCCCCGCATGCCATGCTGGCCGCGCGTTCGGGAGGGAAAGCACAAGAAAATGCCGCGTAAAGTCAAAAACGTCCTCTTCATCATGTGCGACCAGCTGCGCTGGGATTATCTCTCCTGCGCGGGCCATCCGACGCTCAAGACGCCGAACATCGACGCGCTGGCGAAGCGCGGCGTGCGCTTCACGCGCGCCTATGTGCAGTCGCCGATCTGCGGGCCGTCGCGCATGAGCTTCTATACCGGCCGCTACATGAACTCGCACGGCTCGAACTGGAATGGCATTCCGCTCAACGTCGGCGAACTGACCATGGGCGATTATTACCGCGCGCTGGGGGTCGAGACGGTACTGGTCGGCAAGACGCACATGACCGCCGACAAGGAAGGCATGGAGCGCCTCGGCATCGATCCCAAGTCGATCATCGGTGTCCGGGTTTCCGAATGCGGATTCGACCCTTACGAGCGCGACGACGGTTTGCATGGACGCGGTCCTGCCGGCACGCGCGATCCGCAGCCGCGCTACAACCGCTATCTCAACGAGAAGGGCTACGAGGGCGAGAACCCGTGGCACGACTGGGCCAATGCGGCGGAGGGCGAGGGCAACGAACTGGCGTCGGGCTGGGCGATGAAGAATGCGCGCAAGCCCGCGCGCGTGAAGGAAGAAGACTCCGAGACGCCCTACATGACCCGCCGCGGCATGGATTTCATCCGCGAAGCCGGCGACAAGCCGTGGTGTGTCCACCTTTCCTATATCAAGCCGCACTGGCCCTATATCGCGCCCGCACCTTATAACGCAATGTATAGCGCGAAGGACGTGGTGCCGGTGGTGCGCTCCGAGGAAGAGCGCAACAATCCGCATCCGGTCGTCAAGGCATTCCAGGAATATCTGATCGGCAAGAGCTTCGCGCGCGACGAAGTACGTGAGGAAGTCATCCCGGTCTACATGGGTCTCATCAAGCAGATCGACGACCAGATGGGTGTGCTGTTCGAGTTCCTGCAGGACGGCGGCTATTTCGACAACACCATGATCGTGTTCACGTCGGACCACGGCGATTATCTCGGCGATCACTGGCTTGGCGAAAAGGAATTGTTCCATGAACCGTCGGTGAAAGTCCCGCTCATCATCTTCGATCCGTCCGCCGAGGCTGATGCCGCGCGCGGCACGACCTGCGATGAACTGGTCGAAGCCATCGACCTTGCGCCGACATTCCTCGAGGCCTTTGGCGGCGACGCAACGAAAGAGTCGCACCGGCTGGAAGGTCGTTCGCTGCTGTCGCTCGTAGCCGGCAGGAAGCCGGAGCAATGGCGCAACTACGTCGTCAGCGAATACGACTATTCGATCCAGTATGGTTCGGCGTTCACGTCCGCACCAAGCGATCAGCGGCTGTTCATGATCGCCGACAAGGAGTGGAAATACGTCCATGCCATCGGATTCCGGCCCATGCTGTTCGATCTCAGGAACGATCCGCAGGAACTCAAAGACCTTGGCAGCGACCTTAAGTATGCCGACGTGCGCCAGCGTTATTCCGAGCGTCTTGCCGAATGGGGTCTGCGCCAGTCGCAGCGCGTGACGCGCTCGGAAGAGCAGATCAAGGGTATGCGCGGCCGCGCCCAGCAATTCGGCATCCTGATCGGCGTCTGGGACGAAACCGATATCGACGACAAATACTGGGGCCGCTATCGTGGTGACAGTGCCGATACCTTATTGAAAAAATAAAACCGGGAGGAATGCATGGAGGGGAATGTAAAACTCGACCGCCGTCAGGTCTCTCTCGGTCTGGGTGCATCGGTGGCCGCGCTCGCTGCGCCGCATGTTGCGAATGCGCAAGGCAGCACCATCCGCATTATCTTTCCGTTCGCCGCCGGTGGCAGCGGCGACGGTTCGGTCCGGTTGATCGCGGACAGGATGCAGGCGGCGCTCGGTCAGTCCGTCGTGGTCGAAAACCGCACCGGCGGTGCGGGGCGCATCGGCGTGGTCGCTGTCAAGAATGCGGCGCCCGATGGATTGACGCTGCTCTACACGCCGTTCGCCGCGGTGACGATCTATCCGTTCGTCTACAAGCAACTCGACTACGATCCGTTCACCGAATTGCGGCCGCTGTCGCAGGTTTGCACTTTCGATTTCGCGCTCGCGGTCAACAATGACGTTCCGGCCAAGACGCCGCAGGAACTCATCGCGTGGATCAAGGCCAATCCGACGAAGGCGCAGTACGGCTCGCCCGGTGCGGGCGCATTGCCGCACTTCTTCGGCCTGATGTTCGGCAAAGCCATCGGGATTGAGATGAACCACATCGCCTACAAGGGCGGCGCTCCGGCCATCGTCGATTTGATGGGCGGACAGATCCCGATGGTGTCATCGACGGCGAGCGATTTCCTCGAACTGCATAACGCCGGCAAGATTCGGGTGATTGCGACTTCCGGCACAAAGCCGTCGCTCGGTTACAAGGGCGTCCCGACCTTCAAGGAGAGTGGGATCGATATCGTCGGCACCGGCTGGTACGGCATGTTCGTGCCGGCGAAGACCCCGGACGCCGTGATCGCGCGACTCAATAAGGCCGTTGCTGATGCGGTGCGTTTGCCCGACATCAAGGAACGGTTGACCGGCTTTGGCCTCGACCCGACCGGAACAAGCGGTGCCGAACTCGGCGCCATTCAGAAAGCCGACGCCGCGAAATGGGAACCTGTCGTCAAAGCCTCGGGGTTTTTCGCCGACTGATTGTTTGCTAGGACTGTGGAATGGCAATTCCACAGCGTACCCTGGATCCGAAACGCGACGGCGCCATCGCCGCCGCCATTACCGAATTGACGGCAGCCTTCGGCAACCGCGTCGTCACCTCGCAGGCGGTGCGCGAGCAGCACGGCCATACGACGACGTGGCTGCCCAATCAGCCGCCGGATGCGGTGGTGTTTCCGCAATCCGCCGACGATGTGCAGGGCATTGTGAAGATTTGCGCCAAACACAGTGCGCCGGTCATCGCCTTCGGAACCGGCTCGTCGCTCGAAGGGCAGGTCAACGCGCCGCAGGGCGGCGTCTGCATCGATCTGCGCGATATGAACCGCATCATTACGGTTCATGCCGAGGATCTCGACTGTGTGGTCGAACCCGGTGTCACGCGCGAGCAGCTCAACGAATATTTGCGCGACCAGGGCCTATTCTTTCCTATCGACCCCGGCGCCAATGCTTCCATCGGCGGCATGGCTTCGACACGCGCCTCCGGCACCAACGCCGTGCGCTACGGCACGATGAAAGACAATGTCCTGTCGCTGAAGGCGGTACTCGCCAACGGTGAACTGATCTCGACCGCAAGCCGTGCGAGGAAGTCGTCAGCGGGCTACGACCTCACGCGGCTGCTGGTCGGCTCCGAGGGTACGCTCGGCATCATTACGGAGATCACGCTGAAGCTCTCCGGCATCCCGGAATCCATCGCCGCCGGCATCTGCTCGTTTCCATCCGTGGAGGCCGCCTGCAATGCCACCATCATGACCATCCAGTCGGGCATTCCGGTTGCGCGCATCGAGCTGCTCGACGAACTGCAGGTGAAGGCCAGCAACGCCTATTCCAAGCTGACGTTGCCCGAAAAGCCTTTGTTGCTGGTCGAATTCCACGGCACCGAAGCCGGCACGGCGGAGCAATCCGAACGCTTCGGCGAGATCGCCAGGGAATTCGGCGGCGGACCTTTTGAATGGGCGACCAAGCCGGAGGACCGCACGCGGCTCTGGCGCGCCCGGCATGACGGCTACTGGGCGGCGTGTGCGCTGCGGCCCGGCCTGCGCGCGCTTTCGACCGATGTCTGCGTGCCGATTTCGCGGCTTGCAGAATGTGTCACGGAAAGCCAGCGCGACCTTGTCGAGAGCAAACTGATCGCACCGATTGTCGGCCATGTCGGCGACGGTAATTTTCACATGCTGCTGCTGGTGGATGCCGCCAACAGCGCGGAAATTGCGCGCGCCGAAGCGTTCCTGCATCGGCTGGTCGAACGCGCGCTGGCGATGGAGGGCACCTGTACCGGCGAGCACGGCGTCGGGCAGGGCAAGATGAAATACCTGCCGGAGGAGCATGGCGAGGCGGCGCTCGACGTCATGCGCTCGCTCAAGCGTGCGCTCGACCCCCAAAACATCATGAACCCCGGTAAAATCGTCACGCTTGGCGCAAACCCGCGAGCCTGACATATAATCGCCGCCGACCCGTGGCATGCGAGTCTCGGGTACGGTCTGGAATCTGGTTCCAGGCCGCTGCGGCGGGAGCCTTCATCAGTGCAACACACGCTGCTTGGATTGGGCGTTGCGCTCATTCTGGCGCTGGTAACGGCGCTGGCCGGGCCGTTGTTTATCGACTGGGGCCGCTATCGCTCGGGCTTTGAAAGCGAAGCCAGCCGGATTGCCGGCCTGCCGGTGCGGATCGGCGGCGCCATCGATGTCCGTCTGCTGCCGATACCTATTATTGTACTGCGCGATGTGGAGGTCGGATCGCGGGCGGCTCCCGTTTTCGGGGCGCAGGTTGCGCGCGCCGAGTTGTCGCTGGGTTCGGCGATGAAGGGCGAGTGGCGTGCTGCGCTGCTGACGCTGGAGGCGCCTGACGTCAGTCTTGGTCTCGATGCCAGCGGCCAGATCGTCGCGCGTAACGCCGTACCCGGCGTCGATCTTGATCGCATCTCCATCGACCGCATCGCGGTCACCGGCGGCAACCTCGCATTGGACGATGCCACCAGCGGCGGGCGGCTTGTGTTGCAGAAATTGTCATTTACCGGCGAGATCCGTTCGCTCGCTGGTGCGGTGAAAGGGGAGGGCGCGTTTGCTTCTGCTGGCCGCGCCTACAAGTACCGGCTCGCGACCGGCCGCAACGCCGAGGGCGGTCTGCGCCTGCATTTCAATCTCGACCCGGCCGACCGGCCGCTGGCGTTCGAGACCGATGGGCTGGTCACGCTGGAAGCCGGCAAGCCGCGCTATGAAGGCACGCTGTCCGTGGTGCGGCCGGCGGGCGTCGAACTCGCCGGTGGCAAGACGGTGGCGAACGATCCGTGGCGCATCGCGAGCAAGATCAAGGCGGATGTGCGCGGCGCGCTGTTTGAACAGATCGAACTGCAATACGGCCCCGAGGAACGCATCAGCCGGCTGACCGGCACCGCCGACATGAACTTTGGCAGAACGCCGAACTTGAGCGGCGTACTCTCGGCGCGGCAGATTGATCTCGACCGCGCGATGGCGGCCTCCGATGTGGCGAGCCGCTTGCCGCTGGCTGCGGTGCGGGGACTGACGGAATCGCTCGGCGATCTGGGCCGTCTGCCGATGCCGGTGAGCCTCGGTATCGGTATCGATTCCGTGACACTGAGCGGTGCGCCGCTGCAATCGGTGCGCGGCGATCTCAAGTTCGCGAACGATGCGTGGAGCATCGAGAATTTCGAGTTTCGCGCCCCGGGCTACACGCAGGTTGCATTGTCGGGCCGGATCGACAGCGCGGAGCAGGGCGGAGAGTTTTCCGGTCCGGTGTCGCTGGATTCGGCCGACCCGCGTGCGTTGCTCGCCTGGCTTGAAGGCTTTGAGCGTGCGCGCAGCGCGATTGCGCCGCTCAAGCTGCGCGGTGAAGTGGCGTTTGGCAAGGAGCGTTTTGCGATTGACCGGGTGCGCGCCGAGTCGGACCGCAAGGCGTTCGAGGGACGGCTCGCCTACACCTATGCGCGCAGCGGCCAGAGCGCCAAGCTCGATGCCGCGCTGAGCGCCGGCGAATTCGATGTCGATGGCGCGGTCGGGTTCTTCAATGCTGCGTTTTCAGGCGCCTCGTTCACGCGGCCCGGCGACATTGCGCTGGCGCTCGATATCGGCCGCATGACCTACGCGGGCATTGAGGCGACGGCAACCAAGGCCAACGTCCGGTACGACGCCAGCGGCTTGCGGATCGAGAAGCTGTCCATCGGTGACTTCGGCGGCGCGGCGGTCAGCGCCAGCGGTCAGATCGATATCCTGTCGGTGCCGCCGCGCGGTGCCATTGCGGTGTCGCTCAATGCGCAAAAGGTCGATGGTGTCGCCGCATTGTTGCGCAAGGTGGCTCCCGATGCCGCCGATACGTTGTCGCGCTATGCGGCGCGGCTTGCGCCGGCGGTCATCGAGGCGTCGATCAGGATCGACCCGCAGCCCGCATCGGCCGGCCCGGCGACGGTTGGCAAGCTTGCGTTCAATGGAAAACTGGGTGCGCTGCGCGTGAATGTCAGCGGCGATGCGGCCGGCAGCATCGACAAGCTCGCGGACACCCATCTTAAGCTGAATGCACAGATCGGATCGGACGATGCGGCGTTGCTGACGTTGCTGGGGCTCGACCGTGTGCTGGCGCCCAACAAGCGTCCCGCGAGCCTGACGGTTTCCGCCAACGGCCCGGCCAATGGCGACCTTCGCATCGAAGCCACGCTCGCAGGCGAGGGGATCGATAGTACGGCGTCGGGAGCCTTGCGGGTCGTTGGTGCTGACGTCGGCGGTAAATTCACGGTGTCGGTAGCGGTCGCGGACCTGCGTGGCTTGCGCCGCGATCCGGCGGCGCTTCCGCTGGCGCTTAAGAGCAACATCGTCATCGGCGACGGCGCGATTGCTTTCAATGATCTTGCTGGAAAAGTCCGTGCGGCAAATATCGGCGGACGCGTCGTGCGCGATGCGCAGGGACGCATCGAGGGTTCGATTTCGACGGACACGCTCGATGCGCCGTCCCTTGTTGCGGCATTGATCGGCATGCCGCCACCCGCAAAACCTGCGGCATGGCCGTCGCAGCCGTTCGCGGCAAGTCCACTGGCGGATTTGCGCGGCAAGATTGAATTGGAAGTCGCTCAGGCCGAGGTCATGCCAGCCGTCCTCGCACGAAAATTTCGCAGCACCGTCAGTTTTGCGCCGTCGGAGATCACTTTCGACAACGTGAACGGGAATGTCGGAAACGGCAGCCTGTCGGGGCAGATGAAGTTTTCCTCCGGTGCGGGCGGTCTTTCCGCGCGCGGCAATATCGCAATTGCGAACGCCGACGCCAACGGCGTCATCCGTGCTTCCGGTACTGCACCCGTGCAGGGAAAGTTGTCGTCCCGGATTGAATTTGAAGGTGCCGGCACCACGCCTGCCAATTTGATCGGTGCGTTGCGCGGCACGGGCACGGTTACATTGGAGAATGCGCAGATCGCGGGACTTGACGCCAAGGCCATCGACGTTGCCATTCGTGCTGTCGAGCGTGGCGCGCCGGTTGCGGCCCCGCGCATCACCGAAGTCGTTACGCGGGTCATGGACGCCAGCACGTATAGCTTTGCGCAAGCCACGGCGCCGATTGAAATTTCCGCAGGCCGCGTCCGCCTTGGCAAGTTCGTGACGCCGCCGCAGGCGGGCAGTCTTGCCGTCGCCGGCAGCATCGACCTCGTGGATGAGGTGCTGGATGCGCGCTTTACGTTGACGGGCGCGCAAATCGGGGCAGGCACGACGGCCTCGCAGCGGCCGGAGATCTCCGTGATGCTGAAGGGACCGATTGCCACACCGCGCCGCACGGTCGATGTGTCGCCGCTGGTTGGATGGCTTACGCTTCAGGCCGTGGACCGCGCGGCCAGGAAACTTGAACTGGAAGAACGCGAGGCCGAGCGATGGGAGAAGATCAACGCAGATATGGAACAGCTCCTGCGGCGTCAGGCTGCTCCAGAAACACCACAGGCGGAGGCGCCGTCACAGCGCACTCCGCCTGCAATCGAGTCAGCGCCGCTGGCGCCAATTGCGCAATAGCTGGTCAGATCAGGCAGAGAGCGCCTGACGACGGTGCAGCGCGTCCGACGAGCTGCTGTCATCGGATTGTGTGCCCGTGTTGTTCTGCCCGCGATAATAATCGAGGACAAACAGGCGGATCGCCGACGACAGATTGCCGTGCTTGCGTTCCTTGTCGATCGACGACACGAGATCAGACAACGCGATGTTGCGGATCGTCGCGATCTCTTTCAATCCGTTCCAGAATGCGTCCTCAAGGCTTACGCTGGTCTTGTGGTGCGCAATCACGATTGATCGTTTGACAACCTGGCTTTTCATTCGCGGTCTCCAGTGTCGAGCCGGTGTTGGTCGAGGTTAAGTTTTGCGCGTTCTTCACGGGCTTCCTCCAGCGATTTCTCGCTCTTGGTAGCGCCGTGCAGGGCGCGCTGCTCGGTCGCCTTTACGGCATCTTGCTTACGCCGTTTGCGTTTGCGTTCAACGCGTAGGTTTACGACTTCGCCCATGCACGATGGTCTTCACTCGGTAGTCGGCTCGTACGTTTGTGTTTGTTGACTTTATAGTCAGGGCTAAATGTGCCTATACAAAGGCCCCGGATACCTTTTTTGTTCCATTGAAAAATGGTGATTAGTGGTCACAAACGATTAATTACGCAGCATAAATTGCGCCAAAGCGCGAGTTTTGTTGCTCAAATGGTAGCTACGATAAAATCTTCTGAAGTTTCAGAAAAGAGCTATCGCCTAAAGTTGGTGACGGCCTGATCTTTTAGGCGGCGGTTTCGTCCTGAAGGTCGCTCGCCTTGGCGATGACCTCCAACCCGTTAGTGAACTTTACCCCCAGGATAAGTTTTGGCAAGAGCGCGTGGCCATCAAGGCGAC